>CAYPJN010000286.1:0-4009 GCA_964411055.1 uncultured Lentisphaerales bacterium
AGGAGATCGCGGAGACGCTGGGAATCGGCGCGAGCGCCGTCAAGATGCGGCTGGCGCGCGGGCGGGAGCAACTGCTGGACCGTCTGGGACCGCAACGGCAGCGCCCGGAGGACGAGAGAGATGCAGGACACCATTGACAATCCTATGCCGGATGGCCGCGGCGGCGATCCCGTCGGCGCGCTGCTGGACCGTGTGCCGCGACCGTCGGCGCCGGCGGACCTGACCCGGCGCGTCATGGACCGGCTGCCCGCGCGGCCGCCCTGGCGCTGGCGTCGCCTCCGCCGCGCGCTGACCTGGGTGCTGCCGCCGCTGGCGGCCGCCGCGTCGGCGCTCGTCCTGCTGCGGGTGCCGGCCTTCCGCCCCGGCAACATGGAGGAGGCGGTCTTCGTTTTCCATGCGCCCGAGGCCGCGCGCGTCGACCTGGTCGGCGATTTCACGTCCTGGCGCCGCGAGCGCATCCCCATGCGGGGCCCCGATGCCGATGGCTACTGGTCGGCGCGCGTGCATCTGCCCGCGGGACGCTACGAATACCAGTTTCTGGTCGAGGGCGAGCGCTGGGTGACCGATCCGCTGGCCATCTCGCACCGTCCCGACGGCTTTGGCTACCAGAATGCCGTGGTGAACCTATAGCGGAAGAGCGATCGTGATACTGTCAAGCCAGATCATCAAAACGCGATGTGCCGGCGCCGGCCTGCTCCTGCTGGCGGCGGCGGGCGTGCCCGTGGCCGCGCTGGGCGACGACCACGTGCGGCAGGTACGCCGGGAACTGGAGGCGCATGCCGTGCCTGAATCCCCATCCGGCAGGATCGCCGCCTGCGTCGGCCAGGCCGAACGCGAGGGACTTCCCTGCGAGGCGCTGGCGTGCCGGGTCTGCGAGGGACTCTCAAAGCGTGTCTCGCCCGATGTGCTGCAGGCTGCCGTCGAGGCGCGCGCGGCGCGGCTCCGCGAGGCGCACCGGCTGCTGGAGGGCGCGGGAGGTTGTGACTGTCCGCGGCACGGCGAGAGGACGCGCCGACTCTGCTGCCTGATGGCGCAGGCCCTCGAGAGCGGCGTGCCGGCAAAAGTTTTCAGCGAGATTCTGACGGAGCCGGATTCCGCCTCGCTGACCCGCTTGCCGGCGTTGGTCGAGGCCGCCGAGATGCTCCATCTGGCAGGCCTCGGCGCGCCGGAGATCCAGGCCTTCCTGCGCGATGCCCGAACCGGCAACTGGAACCGACGCGACACGCTCAAAAAGGCTCGCGCACTTGTTCGCGGCGCTCATCGTCGGAATTGATTTATTTCGGCTGCCTCAGCAACGGCACAGTAACAGAGGGTAAAAGAAATTCAGGATATAAGCACGATGCCACCCGATGCCACGCCGGCGTGCGTGAAGGCGCACTCCGAGCCGGCGATGTTTGACGGGGCACGGCCCAGCGGCCCCGCATCTATCCGAAGAAGGTTGCTCCGTCGTTCTCTTTTCGGCGATCGTGGGTGTGGCCTTGCGGCTATCTTAAGATGAGGAAAAGGGCGCGCTGCGCGCCTTCGAGGAATACGAAGGTGCCGACGTATGGTTCCGATGTGTTGCCCGAGCCAGACGCAACGTTGACCGTCACTGACGGGTTTTCCGTCAGAAACTCCGCCGACCTTTCTTGGAGCCGCGGTGCTGCGAGAGGGTCGCCCGTCGCGGCAAGCGCCGCGATGTGCGCGTCCGCGATATGCGCGCCAAGGGCAATCCGTCCGCCCCCGCCAGGCACGCCAACACCGGTTATTTTATAGCCGCCGCGAGCCTTGAGAAGCGCCCCTGCATCGACCTTCAGGCGGCCGCCGGACGTGACCCAGATGCCGCCGCCGGAACAGGAACTGGCATAGGTGTCGCTGGCGTTGGCGCTGGCATCCAGGGATCCGGCGATGGTCGCGGCCTGTGACGCGTGTATGCGGATCAGTCCGCCGCCGCGGCGGTCCAGACTGCCGTATTGTGCGCCCTTGGCGGATCCGGGATGGACCGGCGCATTCGAGCACCCGTAGGTTTTGCCGTACTCGGTATTATAGCCAACCCCATTGCCGCCATATCCCGCCCCTCTGGTGTAGCTGTATCCCTGGCCGGGCGAGAGATTCAGCGGCATGCGCCCCGCGACGGCCTGGTAGCCCGCCTCGACGGCGTCGACGGACGCATTTGCCCCGAGTTCGAAGCGCTTCGCGCGAATTACCATGGCGCCTCCCGTCCACGGGGCGCAACGGGGATAGAGCCGGCTGCTTCCCGAGAGAGCCAGTGTGCCGCCGACGGTTACCCAGCCCGCCGCGTCCGTGAAGGTAAACGTCGTCTCGTTCGTGGGGCCCGCGCCGAGGTAGCAGGCACAGGCATCGAACATCCGGAAGTCCCCGCCCACCGACAACCGTCCATGGCGGAAGTCGCTTCCCTTGGGATCGCCAATCCGCAAAATTGCCGTGTTGGAGATGACGACATCGCCGCCAACGACAAGCGCGGCCTCTTCCAGCAGTTTCGGGGCGACCGATGCAATATTGACCTGCGCGCTGCCGCCGAGCATCAGCGATGCGCAGGCCGCGTAGTTGGAGACGAGGCAGACCCCTGAAGCCAAAATCACATCGTCGAGCGGCCCCGGAACCCCTGCGGGAGACCAACCGGCCGGATCCGTCCAGCGACAGGTGCCGCCGACAAAACTCCGCATTGTCCCGGCGGCGCTCTCCCGCACGACGGGGATCACCCGACGGGCGGAGCCCGCCGGAAAGGAGATCGGATTCGAGGTCGCCTGCCCAAAGGGAACGTCGCCCTCCCAGCAAAGAAAATCGTATCCCGCGGCGGGCCATGCCGTCAACGTCACGTTGGTGCCCTCGGCACACCAGAAGGCGCCAGACTCATAAAAAAGGGTTCCGTTGGCCTCGACAACCACGTTGGTGGGCACGTCTACATGAATAAGCTTTTCGCACGCGCCCCAAAGCCATGTCAGGAAGAGCGGCTGGTCGTCGATTTCCAGCGTCACAGCGTTCGTTACGCCACTGTCAACCACGTCCGTGGTGTTGGAGACGACATAGCCGAGACAACGGTAGCGGATCTCGTCAGGCGACGACGTGGGGTATCCATAGCTCGCGGCCGTGCAGGGCAACTCCGTGTTGCGGGCGAAGAAATAGGCGCCATAGTCCGGCGTCGCATCTATCGTCGCGACCGGATATCCCCCGACCGTCACGGTCAATTCACTCAGCGAGCCATAGGTCATCGTCGCCGTTCCGACGGCGGAGGATGATACCAGGAGCATGCTGAACCGGGCAGAAATGGCGCGTAGGCGTGACCGTAGGCATAGGGTCCGCCACCGTGGGAGGCGTTGGCGCCCCAATAGGTCGCCGCCCCGCGCGCAAGCGCATAGTGCGTGCCATTCTCCTTGCAGGTAAACCGTTTGCGCGGGTCGTTCGTCTCGGTCCAATGCCAGCCGCGGTTCTGGGCGTTGACGGTCGCCCCCGGGGCAAGCGAGAACGTGGCGGCCAAGAACTTGACCGCCACGCCGGTCAGGCGGTTGGCCTCGGGGAAGAGGGACGCCGTGTTCGTCAGGCGCAGCGCGCCGCATACGCCAGGTTCGCGGCCGCAACATTACCCGTCGAGCCGAGCATCAGCGTGGCACCAGCGTCGATGGCGAGACTTGCGGCCTGAACGGCATTCGAGGCGTGAACGATGCCGGAGGGTATCTGAACGGAATCGTTCGTGGTCGGGACGCCACTGGGGCTCCAGTTTTCGCCGTCCTCCCACGATATCTGATCACCACCCACGCCAAGCCAGACCTTGCTGGCGAGTGCATCAACGGGGCCGGAGGCGTCCGTCGCGCCGCGGAGATACGGTGACGCCTGCGCGGCCGACGAAACCATAACATAAGCCGAGACAAAAAAAAGACGACGTGCGCAAGCCATATGAAAACCCTCAATTAAAAGATAAAGTTTAACAGAAAGCAAGCACGAACGCAACCCCTCGCGTAATCGGTTAGCCACAGGGGGGCGCGCGGGGGGCGCATGGAGGAGCGGGCGG
>CAYPJN010000287.1:0-4002 GCA_964411055.1 uncultured Lentisphaerales bacterium
CCGTCCTTGCAGGATTCCTCCCACGGCATCCCCGTGTCGCGGATTTTCGCGCCCTTCGCGTCGTAGAACCACATCGTGACCGGCGCGAAGCCGCCATAGCGCCAGCGGTCGCCCGTGACGAGGAACTCGTCTCCCGCCTGCGCCTTGAGTCCGTGGACGAAGCCCGCGCCGTAGCCCGTGTCGTACGCCGGAACGCCTCGGACGCGCCGCATCGCCTGTCCGCCGTCCCCGCGGCCGGAGAACGAGAAGAGCTTCTTGAGCGGATGGTTGTCGATCTCGGGGTCGGGAAACGCGAGCGGCGGCTTCGAATCGAGGCCGAGCTTCGCGTCCGCGGAGTCGATCGCGCTCTCGGCCTCGGGGTCGAGCGTCGAGAACGTGCGCCAGTTCTCGCCCGGGAACGCGCGCGTCTTGTTCTCGGCGGAACGTCCGAACGAGCAGTTCCCCTGTGCGTCGAAGCGGCGGACGATGTAGGTGATGACGTTTGTCGGAGTTGCGCGGATCGCGCCCATCGGGATGCGGCCCGTCTCCACGCCGCCGTTCGCCTGCGTAAAGAAGCGGTGGAATTGCCACGGTTTGCCCCGAGGGAATATGAATTCCGTATAGCCACCCTTATCATCCGGCGTCACACGCCAGTAGAGGTACGCCTTATCGCACGCCAGGTCAACGCGCGTCTTGGTCTTAGAAAGGGCCGGCGGCGTTTTCACGAGGTCGCAACTCATCTGCTCGGGGTCGTTGGGATCAGGTAGCGCATCGCGGAATGGATCCAGCGTGAAGGCGCGGTTCCATTGGGGCGAAGTCGCGTCCTGCCACTCGGCCGCCATCTCCGGAATGTCGGGGATCTCCGCACGCCCCGTCGCCGCCCGCATATCTCTGAGCGTCTGCAGCTTGCCTTCTAAATGCCGCTTTGCCGCGTCGGAGGTTGTCTTCTGACTCGCCCGCGTGATGCAGTCGTAGAGCTTCTGCTCGATCCTGGGCTCGATGATGAAGCGCGTGTAGACGTCCGGACTCGGCGTATGGCAGTTCATCCACGCGGCATACGACCGGTCGAACCATTTCTGGCGGAAGATCCGGTAGTACTCCTCCATGTCCGCGGCGCCCTCCCCGTAGACGCGCTTCAGGAACTCCGAGCGCATCGCGTCGACGTCCTGGTACGGATTCCAGAAGAGCGAGGCGACGAGCACCTGATCCATCGCGTTCATGTCCCACATCTGCGAATTCTTCCCGAACGACTCCGAGCTCGTGCCGCTGTCGTCCCACTGCGTCTGGCTGTGGACGCTCCACCCGCCGACGTCGGCCATCTGCTGGAGGTTCGTCGCCGCCGCCTCCGCGAACATCGCGGGCGCCGCGGTGAAGAAGTACTCGTACATGCCGATCGCCTGCGGCTCCTCCTTGCACCAGCGCTCCGTGCGCTGCGCCCAGCCCTCGGGAGCGTAGAGGACGGGACGGTTCTGCTCCTTCGACGGGAAGCGCATCGTCGTCGTGTCGTACGTCGCGTAGTTGACGCGGATCGCGGGATGGAGCTTCACCTCCGGCTTCGGCGCGGTATAAATGTAGGCGAGCATCGTGACGGGTTTCCCGGGATACCGCTTCGTCACCGCCTTCGCGACCTCGCTCGCGACCATGTAGGTGCGCGTCGAGCGGAAGTGCGGATCCTTCGTCGCGAGCATGTGCCTGCATTCCTGAACGCGTCCGTCGGGGAGCGAGATCGCCTTCTGGCACTCCGGACACTCGCAGCAGAGCCAGCTGTCCGAATAGTCAAAACAGAAGCTGTCCCACTCCGCCGGCGGATCGTCCAGGATCTTGTTGACGCTCTTCACCGTCTGGGCGACGACCTCGGGATTCGAATAGCACGGCTGGCCGACGTTCGTCCCGACCTGGCGCTTCAGGTTCACCATCGGCCACCACTCCGCCTTCGCCTCTCCGCCGTGGTTGAAGACAAGCCCGAGGAAGCTGTCGCCTATCGCGGGATAGAAACCGTGGCACTTCGCGTGATAGTGCTGCGCGGTGAAGGCGGACGGGGGATGATAGCCGCGGAAGAAGTAGTGGCGGACCGACCAGTCGTCGTAGGCGGGCGAGCAGGGATTGCCGCCGTAGGTGAACGACCGCCGCTGAAAGACCGGAACCGACGCCGCGTTCTTCACGTGCGCGAAGTCGAGCGTCGCCTGCGGCGTGAAGCTGAGGCCGCAGTCGCGGTTCGGACGCCACCAGTAGAAGTCGGAGACGAGCTCCAGCAGCTTCACGGCGGCGAGAATCGTCCCGCGCGGCGTGTCGCCGAATGCGTAGACGTCCGTCCCCTTGCGGACGACCGCATAACCGTCCGTTCCCTTCAACTTCTTCGCCAGCCTCGACTCGCCACCGAAAAAGCCCTTGAAAAAGCCCGCCTCCGCGGCGAAGGCGCGTCCGATGCGGATGTGGAAAGCCGCGTCTGTCGTCGGGACGTTCACGACCGGGAGGCGCTTCCCGGTGATCGTCTTCACCTCGCGGACGAGCTCAGCCGCGGCGAAGACCTCGCGGCAGTCCGCATCGGGCCTGAGGACGATCTCGCCCGGATGCCAGGCGATCGTCGCGCCCTGGAAGCGGTTTGCGAACTTCTCGCCCTTCTTGAGGGAGAACGGATGCTCCGGACGGAAGCGGGAGGGCACGAGCCGGCACTCGCGGAAGTTGTCGTACTTCGACCACGGGATGAGGAACCGCACGTACACCGCGTTCGTCGGACACTGGTAGGTCTGGAGGTGCAGCGAATTGTTCATCGATATCTCCCGGAGATCCCGGTCGTACCAGATGCGGTTCATGCACTCGCTGTGGACGCCTTTGCGCGTGTCCTCCGCGTCCTGCGTGCAGCGGAAGTCGTAGGTCGGCGGCACGGGAATGGAGATCGCGTAGCCCGCACGACCGACCTTCAGGTGAGCCCCTGTGTTCTCGACGACCTTGCTCGTCTCGCACCAGAACGCAGGATCGTCGATCGGGCACGGTGTGTTCCAATCAACCGTGACCGGCTCGAGTTTCACATTCGCGCCGGCTGCATCCGCTGGCGACGAAACGAGCTTGGCACCCTTGTTCGCACCAACGAAGAGGGAACGTCCCTCCGCATCATAGAACTGCACGTCCGAGGCGCTTTCCGTCCGATACAGCGTCGGGGAATAGCGCGGCGGCCAGAATAATCGAGGAAAGCCCCATGATCATTGAATCCTTTCACAGGACCTCGACGAGACGGACGGCGTCGATCTCGGTCGTGGGGTCGGAGGGCTGGAACCAGAAGTACTCGCCGGGGCCAGTGCGCCAGGAGAGAACGTCGTACCAGGCAAATCCGCCGGTGACAAACTCGGTCTTGAGGTCGCGCTGGCCGCAGTTGTAGACGGTGTCCCACTTGTCCACACCCGCCCTGAAGCCGCCGCCTTTCACGTGCACCTGCAGCGTGTAGAGCCTGCCGGACGCGAAGAGGAGGCGGTCGAGGCCGATGATCGGCGAGCGCTTGCCCAGGGTCGAGACCGAGAGGTCGGACGACGCCTCGGCGTACGAGAGGTCCGCGATCTTCTTCCAGTCGGCCAGCGTCTCGGGATCGTTCTCGCGTGTCTCGGAGAAGCGGATCTCCTTTGCCTCCTCGAACGCGGCCAGCGTCTTCTTCGCGAGTGCCTTCCACTCGTCCCAGCGCGCCGCCGGGTCGCGATGGCGCATGAGGCGCGTTGAGTCGACGGCCAGGCGTCCCATGCGGACGTTGTACAAACGCACGGGATCGTCCTTCACGAGCGCCTCCGCCTCGTTCCACATCTTCGACGCGCGTTC
Source organism: uncultured Lentisphaerales bacterium (assembly GCA_964411055.1). Lineage (GTDB taxonomy): Bacteria > Verrucomicrobiota > Kiritimatiellia > RFP12 > JAAYLN01 > JAAYLN01. The sequence continues at coordinate 3,784 of CAYPJN010000287.1, forward strand.
GAGGAACGCGTCCGGAAGCTGCGTCGCATAGGGGCTTTCGTAGATCGACAGCGGCAGCTTCACGGAGTCGCGCGGCAGTGCGTGGAGCTCGTCGAAGTACCGGCGCACGACCTTCGACGCCGCGCCGTAGTAGCCGTCGAAGAAGGTCTGGAGGAGCGGTTCGGCCGGCAGGTCGGGATTCCACATCCACTTCGAGATGAGGTAGGTCTTCAGCTCCGC
>CAYPJN010000288.1:0-3999 GCA_964411055.1 uncultured Lentisphaerales bacterium
GCCGATCCCGACGGCGACGGGCTCGTCAACCTCTACGAGTACCTCGCCTCGCGGGCGCACTTCGCCCGCGGCGAGCGCGGCCTCGACCCCTTCCTGGCCGATACCGACAACGACGGCCTGACCGATGCCCAGGAGGACTCCGACGGCGATGCCGTGGCCAACCTCCACGAGCAGAACCTCTACGCCACCGATCCCGGCGATCCGGACACGGACGACGACGGGCGGACCGACGGCGATGAGCTGACGCTGCGCACGGTTCCGACGGACTCGTCCATACCCTACGTGGCGCGCGCGCTGACCTTCACGGGCGGCGATGCCGTGAACAACATAGTGACCGTGCCCGACAAGGTGGACACGGCCTTCACGGCGCGGCACAGCGCGCGGGAGTGGACGGTCGAGTGCTGGGTCAAACCAGGCGCGATGCCGGCCGGCACCTATCCGCTCGTCAGCCGCCGCACCGCCGCCTCCGACCGCCGCAACTACGAGATCGGCCTGGCCGGCGGCGTGCCCTACGCCGCCTTCGACGGCAGCGAGAACGGCGAGGATGTCTCCTGCATCCACAGCGCGGCGATCCCCTCTGGCGAGTGGACGCATCTGGCGGCGCGCTTCCAGCTCGGCGGCGAATTCGACCAGAACCACCTGAACCTCTTCGTCAACGGCGTGCTGGTCGCCTCGGTGCGCACCGGCTGGCAGTCCGCCACCGGCCCCGGCGACCTGGTCTTCGGCTCCGCCGGGCTCGTCGGCCAGATGCTCAATGCGCGCGTTTGGAGCATACCGCAGACCGACGCGCAGATCGCGAGCCTGATGTACAACGAACTGCTCGGCGGCGACGTCGGCGAGATGTCGGGCTACCTCAGCCTGACCGGAACGGGCCACCTCAAAGAGACCGCCACCACCACGCGGCCCGGCGGCGAGTACATCGACATCCTGCGCCAGAACTGGACACTCGAGTGCTGGGTGCGCACCACCGCCGCCGGCGGGCGCCTGATCCAGCGCCGCAACGAGTCGATGCGCACGGACGACGACTTCAATTACTACCTCGGCCTTACGCCCGCGGGCACGCTGATCGGCCGGTTCGCGATGGACTACACCTACATGGTCGTGACGCCGGCAGGCATCGGGCTGGTCTACGCGCGCGACTACACGCTGAACAACATCGTCGGCGAGATACCGGTGAACGACGGGCAGTGGCACCATGTGGCCTACGTCCGCTCCGACAGCGGCTGCGCCCTCTACGTCGACGGCCTGATCGATGTCTCCCAGGACCGCACGGTCTATCCGCCGGGCATCCCGGTCGACAGCTACTGGATCCCGCCCGCGGTCTACGCCGCGCCCGGCCCCTGCGTCTTCGGCGAGGATCTGGCCGGCAGCATGGATGAGATCCGCATCTGGAACCGCGACCTGCCGACGGCCGAGCTGCAGGCCATGTCGGGCATCAACCTGGCGGGCGACGAGCGCGGGCTCATCTCCTACTTCAACTTCGACTTCCAACTCGGCGCCACAGCCGACGAGCGCGCCTTCGTACGCGATCCGGCCAGCGAGTACGGCATCTACATCCCCGCCGCCACCCGGCTCGCCGGCACCGGCGACGGGCCGCCGATCGCCTACGACCCGCTGCGCGCGGTGCAGGGCGTGGCCCTCGTCGGCATGTTCCTCTGCAACGACGGCGGCACGTATGTCGAGGATCGCGTCTGGCGCATCGGCCTCACTCCCTTCGACAACGAGAAGTACGCCGGCCGCATGGGCGCGTCCGTTGTCTGGGCGATGCAGGCGCCGTTGCTCTGGTCCGACGGTCAGGACTCGGACGGCGACGGCCTGCCCGACGCCTGGGAGCGCGAGAATGGTCTCGATCCATTCAACCCGGACACGGACGGCGACGGCGTCTCCGACCGCTATGCCGATCCGGACGGCGACGGCCTGCCGAACTACGCCGAATGGCTGGCCGGCACCGATCCGTGGCATCCCGACACCGACGGCGACGGCATCGGCGACTACGAGGATGTCTCGCCGGGCAGCGTCCGCATGAACGGCGTGCGCTTCACCGACAACGATTACGTCGAAGACGCATGGGAATCGGGCTTCGATGCGCTCTTTGCCTCGCCCCACCGCTACGACGAGCACCTCGACCTTGACGCCGACGGGTGGAACAACTGGTCCGAGCGGCGCTTCAGCCCCGCCACGCGGCCCGATGCCGAACGGGGGCCGCTGGACGCCGGCGGAACCAGCGCGGCACAGTATCCGACACCGGAACTCCAGGTCACGGTCGACTACCAGGGAATCCGCGATCTGAGCGTCGCCAATGCTTCGCTGGTGATCCACGCCTACACCCGGTCCTCCATGAACGGCATGCCCGACGCGGTCTTCACGGTGCCGTTTGTGACTTCCGACACCTGGCCGGTCACGGTCACCCTGGCGGCGGACGATCTCGTGACCGGGCATCTGCGCCAGGGACTCAACCGGTTCTTCGCCTTCATCGATCTCGATGGCAGCCAGCACGCGCTGATCAATTCCTCCGTCGCCCTGCTCACCTGGACCCCCGGCGAGCCGGCGGCCGTGGCCGACGGTCAGATTCCCGGCATCGGCATCGGATGGGACCGCAACACGGTGCATTTCGGCCTGACGGACGAGGCGAAGAGCTTTGCGCGCCTGTCGTGGGCGGACGTCCCGGACATCGACCTGAACCAGCCGCACACCGTCGCGATCTACCATGCCGTCGCCAACACGCTGGTCACGAACATCACCTTCGCCCCGCCGCGCACCTCGCTGCACGAGGGCGACATCATGGCCGGCAGGACCAGCCAGTTCGGCCTGGGCTGGGGGCAGGCGACGCCGGGCGGCGTCAACGTCTACCGCTGGACACTGGACGGCTATGACCGCGGCTTCGTGACTAACATCTATCCGGCCACGCTCTCCGCGCCCGTCGCGCTCTACCCGACTGACTGGTCGCGGGTCTACCGTGCGCGTCCCGAGTTCACCTTCCGGCTGGCTCCCGAGGCGACGGAGTTCGAGTTTGCCGTGACCTGGAACCTGAGCGGTGTCACCTATCCCGTCTGGACTGGACGCTATCTTGCCCCTGCCCGGCAGTCCAACGGCTCGTACGACGACCTGGTGATCTGGCAGGCGCCGTTCTGCATCGGCGACGTGACCGACACCGGTTTCGCCTTCATCAGTTCGGATGTCAAGTACGACTACACCATCAAGGCCTACAGCCCGGCCCACACGGCGGGCTCGGCGGTCTCGACCAAGGCCTCCTTCATTGCCGCCGTCGCCACTGAACCTGGTTACAGCGGCGGCATGGGCTGGTGCACGGCCGAGATCCGCTATCCCGGCGGCGCGGGCCTGCTGAACGGCGGAACCATCCGTGTCCAGGCCTTCGAGTCGCGCAGCTTCAACGGGCTGCCGGCGGCCGAGAAGCCCATGACCCAGGTCGGCACCGTGACGCTGGGCGGCCTGGTTCCGGGGCTCTACTACCTGCGGGCGTATGTGGATCAGAACAACAACCGCCAGCGCGATGTCTGGGAGTCCTACGGCTACCTGCGGGATGTCGGCAACACCGACGAGCCCTATGCCGTCGTCGGCCTGCAGGCCTCCGAACTGGGCCTGACCCCGACGGCCACGATCACCATCCGCGATGCCGACACCGACAACGACCTGCTGCCCGACGCGCAGGAGTACGCGCCGGGCGTGGAGGATTTCCTCCCCAGGATGGGCATCGCCGCCACCGGCTTGTACACCGACACGGATGGCGACGGTCTCGACGACCTGGCCGAGCTCGATGCCGGTACCGACATGCTGGCGTCCGACACCGACGGCGACGGCCTGTCCGACGGGCTCGACAGCAGCCTCGCGGGCTTCGGCCCGACGACGGCCAACCGCTCGCCGGGCACCAGCTTCGAGCATGGTGCCGACCCCTCGGGGGATGCCGATCTCGATGCGCTGGCCGGCGCCACGACCTATGACGCGGCGGTGTTCACGGCGAGCTTCATCCCCGACGGCAAC
>CAYPJN010000289.1:0-3992 GCA_964411055.1 uncultured Lentisphaerales bacterium
CATCATGGGCGACGTGCTGACGCGCTACAAGCTCATGCGCGGCTTCAACGTCCTCGCGCCGATGGGCTGGGACGCCTTCGGCCTGCCGGCCGAGAACGCCGCCAAGAACCGCGGCGTGCATCCCAAGACCCACACCTACGGCAACATCGACCACATGAAGCGGCAGATCCGCTCGTGGGGTGTGGGCTACGACTGGGCGCGCGAGATCGCCACCTGCCATCCGGCCTACTACCGCTGGACGCAGTGGATCTTCCTCAAGTTCTTCGAGCGGGACCTCGCCTACCGCAAGGCGGCCCCGGTCAACTGGTGTCCGCTTTGCACGACCCTCGCCAACGAAGAGGTCACGGCGGATGGCCGCTGCGACCGCTGCGGCCGCCCCGTCGAGAAGCGCAGGCTCGAACAGTGGTTTTTCAAGATCACCGCTTACGCCCAGCGCCTGCTCGACGACCTGGAGACCATCCCGAAGTGGCCCGATAAGGTGCGCCAGATGCAGGCCAACTGGATCGGGCGCTCCGAGGGCGCGCGCGTCGACTTCACGCTTAGCGAGACCGGCGACCCCTGTCCGGTCTTCACGACGCGGCCCGACACGATCTACGGCGTGACGTTCATGGCGGTCGCCCCGGAGCATCCGCTGCTGCAGAAGCTCCTGCCCGGATCGCCGCGCGAGCGCGAGGTGACCGACTTCATCGCGCGCCAGGCACTGATTCCCGCCGCGGAACGCGCCGCCGAGACAACCGCCAAGGAGGGCGTCTTCACGGGCTTTCACGTGACCAACCCCTACACCGGCGAACAGGTGCCGCTGTGGGCGACGAACTACGTGGTGATGGATTACGGCACGGGCATGGTCATGGCGGTGCCCGCCCACGACCAGCGCGATTTCGACTTCGCCCGCCGGTACAAACTGCCCGTCAAGGTCGTCATCCAGAATGCCGATCGCTCGCTGGCCGCGGACCGGATGGAGGCGGCTTATGTTGAAGACGGCACGATGGAGGCCTCGGCGCCGTTCGACGGCCGGCCGAACCGCGAGGCGCTGCCCGCGATCGTCGCGTTCGGCAAGGAGCGGGGGTTTGCCGATTTCACGGTCAACTTCCGCATCCGCGACTGGCTCGTCAGCCGTCAGCGCTACTGGGGCGCCCCGATCCCGGTCGTGCATTGTCCCGCCTGCGGCGTCGTGCCCGTGCCCGAGGACCAGTTGCCGGTGCTGCTGCCCGACGATGTCGATTTCAAGAGCGACCACGGCAACCCGCTGGCGCGCCACGCGGGTTTTGTCAACACGACTTGTCCGGCCTGCGGCAAGCCCGCCCGCCGTGAGACCGACACGCTCGCCCAGTGGCTCTGCTCCTGCTGGTACTTCCTGCGCTACGTCAATCCACGCGACGCGGAGCAGCCCTTCGACGCCGCCGACATCGCGCGCTGGCTGCCGGTGGACCAGTACATCGGAGGCGTGGAGCACGCCGTGCTCCACCTGCTCTACTCGCGCTTTGTCGTCAAGGTGCTCCACGACGCCGGCTGCTGCCCCTTCGACGAGCCGTTCGAGGCGCTCTTCACGCAGGGCATGATCTGCAAGAAGGCCGACGACGGCAAGCTCTACAAGATGTCCAAGTCGAAGGGCAACGCCGTCAGCCCCGACCAGCTCGTCGCCGACTACGGCGCCGACACGCTGCGCCTCTACACGCTCTTCATCGGACCGCCCGAGATGGACGCCGAGTGGCAGGACACCGGCATCCAGGGGCCCTTCCGCTTCCTGGGACGCCTCTGGCGCCGCGTATGGGAGGCCCGCGACACGTTGCGGGCGGGCACGGAGCAGCCCGACCTGCGGGCCATGGCGCGGCCCGAGCGCGAGCTCTACCGCAAGCTCCACGCGACGATCCGGCATGTCACCGACGCGATCGAGAACGGCTTCCGCTTCAACACGGCCATCGCCCAGGTCATGGAGCTGATGAACGCGCTCGACGCGCTCAAGGCGGAGGCGCTGGAGACGCCCCAGGCGCGGGCCGTCTACCGCGAGACGCTGGCCGGCATGGTGCGGATGCTCGCGCCCTTCACGCCGCACGTCGCCGAGGAGCTCTGGGTGGAACTGGGCCACCCCGCCGGCATCATGAAGGCCGGCTGGCCGGCCGTCGACGAAGCGGCCCTCAAGGCCGAGTCCATCGAGGTCGTGCTGCAGATCAACGGCAAGGTGCGCGGCAGGATCGAGCTGCCGGCCGAGGCATCGCGCGACGACCTCGAGCGCGCAGCCCTGGCCGATCCCCAGGTGATCCGCCACCTCGAGGGCAAGCAGGTCCGGAAGATCGTCGTGGTGCCCGGACGCCTCGTGAACATCGCCGCCGGATAGACGCCGATGGACCCGGCCCGCACAGACTCCGCCACGGTCGCCTTCCGCGCCTGCAAGGCCTACGACGCGGAGCTGCCGGGGGTTCTGGACCGGCTGCTGGACGACCTCGGCGGGTGGGAGCGTCGGATTCCGCGCGGCGCGTCCGTACTGGTCAAGCCCAACCTGCTGACCGACCGGACGCCGGACGAGGCGGTCACCACGCATCCCGCGATGCTGCGCGCCGTCGTCCGCCGCCTGCTGGAATGCGGCGCGTCGGTCGCCGTCGGCGACAGCCCCGCGAGCGCGGCGCAACTGGCGCGAGTCTGGGAGCGGACCGGCACCGGGGCGGTCTGCCGCGAGCTCGGCGTGCCGCTGGTCAGCTTCGAGCAGCGCACCGCGCGCACCGTGGCGCACGGCGGCTTCGCCTTCCAGGTGGCGGCCGACGCGCTCGACGCGCAACTGATCGTCAGCCTGCCGAAGGTCAAGACGCACCGGCTGACAACGCTGACGGCGGCGGTGAAGAACCTCTACGGCACGCTGCCCGGGTACCAGAAGACGCAGCGCCACAAGGAGTACCCGCAGCCGGCGGCCTTCGGGCGCTACGTGCGGGCGCTCGTCGACGTGCTGCCGCCCGTGCTGACGATCGCCGACGGCGTGATCGGCATGGAGGGGGAGGGCCCCTCCAGCGGCACGCCCGTCGCCCTGGGATTCCTGGCGGCCTCGATGAGTCCCGTGGCGCTGGATCTGGCACTCTGCCGGGCTCTGCGCATTCCGGCGCGCCGTGTGCCCACTCTGGTGGACGATCTGGCGGCCGGCACCGCGGCCGGCCTGCAGTTGGCGGGAACCCCGCTGGCGGAGCTCGCCCTGCCGGCACTCAAGCTGCCGCCACCCTCGCCGATGCGCCTGATTCCCAGGGGTCTGGTCAGACTGGTGGCGCCGCATGTCTGGGTGCGGCCGCAGTTCGGTTCCGCCTGCATCCGCTGCGGCCGCTGCGTGCGGGCCTGTCCGGTGCAGGCTCTGCAGCTTGCCGATGGAGAGCCGGCGCCGCGGCTCGATGGCCCGCGGTGCATTGGCTGCTGCTGCTGCCACGAGGTCTGCCCCGCGCGCGCGATCCGGATGCGCCAGAGCCCGCTCCTGCGGCTGGCCGGCGCCTTCAAGGGCTTGTGAGACGCATTGGGCCGGGTTCATCCGTTCGGGCAAAGTGCAATGTGATGGACAAACGCATCAAAACACGAGTACAATATGATCGTTTTCAACAAGGTGTAGCGGATCAAAGGCCAGGACGCAGGCTGGGAAGTCAAGCGAGCCTGGGGTGTATGGCGTTTGCCTAAGCACGCCTTTAACGCCCGCAAACCAAGCCTGTCTGTGCGCGGACAGGGAGTTCGGATCTTTCCGCAAGAGGCTGCGTGAGCCACATCACTGAAATGAGGTCGCGATGAAAACTCGGTTTCTGGTCACCGGCATCGCCATCCTGCTGGCTGGGTTCTCCTTCCCGGCAGCGGCCGCCTGGCAGGCGGGACTGCAAGGCGGCACGGTGGCGGGCTCCTTCAACCTGACCGCCTATCCGGCGACGACCAACATCTACCTCGGCCCGCACGCCGGCGCCACGCAGGCAAAACCGCCATGGGCCGACAATATCACCTGGGTCTATTGGGGGCAGGTCTATCTCGGAGCGACG
>CAYPJN010000290.1:0-3978 GCA_964411055.1 uncultured Lentisphaerales bacterium
TGCCGGAGTGAAACGTCTGGACGAATCGGGCGTGATCGATCACGCGCAGCACGCCCGCGAAGTCCACGGCGACGTGCTTGCCACGCCGGCCGCCCTTGACGAAGGTTTCATCGAGCGGGGCGCCGACTTCCAGAGTGGCGGCATCGAGCTCGAAGCCGCCGGCCGCAGCTTTGCGCATCAGCCATTCTCGCAACCGCGTCTCGTCGTAGAGAGCGAGCCGCCGTTTGTCGGCGCTACGGCGCATGGTCGGGTTCGACTTGACCCTGAAGCGGTAGGCGGCGTGATCGAGGAAGGATGGCGCCACCTCCTTGGTCCGCCAAGCCAGGGTTTCGCTAGTCACCGGCTTGACCGCCGAAAGCAGCAGCAGCCGGAAGCCTCCCGTACGGCGATCGACGCGGAAGAGGAAGTCGCGTTCGGCATCGGGACGACCAGGGAATGACTCCCAGATGGCTCCATGCCAGGCATAGCCGTCGGCCAGGCGGGCACGGAGGGCGGTCGCGTAGGGGACCGCCGCTTGACTCAGGAAGCGCATACCGTCTCCTCCTCATTCGGGGGTTCGTCACGATCCGGCGCTGCCATCCAATAGACTTTGGCCCATTGCACCCGGACGGTGGGCTCCTCAGTACGCTCCCACTTCTCGATGTCCCAGAAGAGCAGTTCCAGATCCACCGGCACCTCCTTGGCGGCAGCCGCCCGTATGACGCTCGGCAGGTGCCGGCAGAGATCCTCCCGCGTCCGGCAAGCAAGCAGCCGGCGGAAGCGGTTTTCGAAGGAAGCTAGCTTCTTATCCACCTCCTTGTTGTCCTTGCCGATGGCCAGGTAGCGCATGGTTGCGCCCAGGTTGCCGACACCGCGATACGAGCGGATCAGACCGTCGGGGGCCAGCAGGGCGGCGGCCCCAGCGATGGTCAGCCAGACGATGCGCTCGCGTGCGTCGGCGAGGTCGCAGCAGGGGGCGAGATAGGGCCAGGCGTAGTGTTCGGTGGCCTCGCTCAGACCGCGGCGCACCGCGGCGAGCATGCCGCGGTCGCCGCGGACGGGGTCGGCTGCACGCTGGATATCGGCGAGCAGCTTCTTGATATCACTCATGTGGGGGTTCCTTTCTGTGTGGGGGTATCCGACTCGCTCCGCTTCACTTCGCCGACGTCCGGCGTGGACGAAGCGGAAGCGGAGTCAGCGGGATGAAGGCGAAGTATTTTCGACGCGAGGATGTCGCCCAGGCGTGGCTTGTCGCTCGGATAGAGCGATATGAGCCGCTTGCCGGCATGCTGGTACATCTGCTGCTTGATGAGCATGCCGATCTTATAGTCGAGCGTGTCCATGCCCCAGTACTCGATGTAGACGTCGTATTCGGGCAGGTAGAAATCCGGCCGGATCTGACGCCCCTCCACGATCCGCAGGCGATCGTCGTAGCGATAGGCGATCCCCTGCGCCGTCAGCCACTCAGCGATTTGGCGCTCGCCATCGGACTGGACCAGCGTACCGTTGATTATGCGGATGGTCTTGTTCACCTCGACGCGCGTGTCGAAATTGCGTCGCTTGATGTAGGTCTCGTCGAAGCAGTGGTCGCAATACACACGCTGAAACATCTTCGTCGATCGTGCGAATTCGTCCGGCTCGACGGCCGAGCCGCAGCGCTGACAGACGGTTGTGATGCCGGCGGCATTCATCCGCAGAGCCTCTTCGATCGTCTCGATCGCCGCCGCCGCATCGCGCCGGTTGTAATCCTTCTCGCTCTCGTTGGCCGCTATGTCATGCAAGTCGTGCAGGGCGGCCTCCGATGCCGTGCCGAATGCCTTGAGTGCCTTCACGGCGTATTGACGTACCTGAGGGTGCGGGTCGGCCAAGGTGTGCATCAGCGCCGGGACGGCGGCCTTTGCATCCCCAATCCCGGCCAGTTTGCCGATGGCCGAAGCGGCCAGGCGCCGAACCTCTGCGGAGGGCGTGGCAAGCAGACCCAGAAGTTCACCGAGCGCGCCAGGATCGGCCGAGCGGCCCAGGGCGACGGCGCGTTGCGATAACGACCGTTCCGTCTCGCGAATCATTGCGCCCGCCTCCGTTTCCAGTCCTCGACAATCTCCAGGCCCCGCGCATACGCCTGAATTTGTCGCGGAGTAACATGCGGACAAGTCTGCGCATAGGCGGTGTGGAGAGTCTCTGCGATGATCGGCGCCCATTGGGCGTTCATGTCCATATCGTCCTTGAGGGCAATCCTGACCAAGATCGAGAAGCTGCTATCGAGAATCGTCCAGAAGGTTCGGGTAGCCTTGTCGCGCCAGATTGTTTCCGCCTTCTGGCACTCTGCATACTTCTTGATTGCCTTTATTAGCGTTGCGCAACCCTGGTTGGCGAAATCAACACCATGCGCATACCTGCCCAACACTGTCGTGTCGAGGAGGTCGGTAGGCAAGGTCATGCTCCATTCGGCCATATCGACCAACTTGGCCTTGTCGGCGGCGAGGCCGCCCGCCCAGACATCAAAGACCGTGGCATCCAGAGACCGGATGTGTGCCAGGCACAGAGCACCTCCCAATTTGTCGGCCTGTTGCAAAGCAAGAATCGCATGCAACTCACGCCAGGGATGTTTTTCGGGATCGACACTCAAATAGCCGGGATGCTTGGTCGCGCCAAACCCATATTCTATGAGCGTTGCGGCAGGCTCGCGATTGATGGGTTGCTTTGCATATCTTGTTCCGGCGGCCAGCACTACATTCGGGTTGTCATCAGAGCAGCGAATGGCCCGTGCAAGGGGGACAAGTCGTCCCAGATAAGTGGCGGCATTATCATCCAACGCCTGTTTTGAATACTGATTCAGTTCCCAGTTGGGTTTGCCCCATCTGATGTTTGGCAGGCCGTCGATCTGTTTGCGAGTCAGAAGGTTAAGGTTTGCCGAGTCAATGACGGTGTTTCCCCGCAGGAATGTATGCAGCATTGAACCTTCCAGACAAGGCGCATGTTCGCTGTGTTTTTCGGTGTCCACGCCTTCCCATTTTGCGATGCTGATCAGTCCGCCCGGCGAATAGAGCTGAAAGACCAGTAAGTTCATGACGAGCTGAGCGGCTTCCTGGACGCGTCCGGCGGGCGTCGCGGAGTGGTCGAAAAGAGTTGGATTGTTGCCGGCCGCGAGCGTCAGGTCAATCTTGTCGGCAAGCGAATTGGGCTTGCATTCCAGCCCATCCACCTGCAGAAAGGCGCGCTCACCGAAGAGGTTGAAACGGTGCTGCCACTGGTCGAGGTAGGCGAGGGCGGCGGGGGCGAGGCGCTCGCGGCAGGTGCGCCACTCCGCTTCGTCGGCCGGCCCGTCGAGCGCCGCTTGGGCCACGCAGATGAGCAGGCGCATCAGCGCGATGCGCTGGCACGGGTTTGCGGCGAGATCGGCGATGGCCTCGCCGCGCGCGAAGATGTCGCGCAGACTGACGGCCGCACTGGTCTTGTCCTGCAGGATGACGGGTATCCAGGGATCGTTTACAAGGTTCATGCTTACTCCTTTACCAGTCGGTGTTGAAGGGGTTGGATCCATCGTCTTCGGTGTATTCCGGAGACCGCGAGTGCTTGGGCGAGCCCCTTTCCGACGCTTCGTCGCGCCAGACGCCGTATTCGGGAGAATACCGTAAGGATGTCGGGTGGCCGTTCAAGTCGGCGAGGCCCCCATCTTCGTCCTTTATGAGGACAACCGGCTTGTCGAAGAAGTGGCGCTGCAGCCAGGGGGCGTCCTGGGGACTCCTGCCACGGTCGGGCAGCAGGTGTGACGCGATGGACAGCGTGGAGGCGTGCAGGTGGCGGGTCGCTTCAAAATCGGGACGGCACGGGTCGAGCCGCCATTCCGACCCGTCGAGGAGGCGAACGGCCGTGAGCCGCATGCCCTGCACCTCGGGTCGTGACGCCAGCAGGAGTACCGAGCGGCTGGGCAAATCGCTGTAGCGCGTCGCCGCGTGTTCGTCGTCGGCCCCGGACGGGAAGCCGCGATTGGTATCCTTG
>CAYPJN010000291.1:0-3961 GCA_964411055.1 uncultured Lentisphaerales bacterium
CCGTCATGGAGGTGCCAGTCGGGGGCCAGCTCCGTGCCGATCAGCTCCATGCCGTGGTGCCGCATGATCTGCGCCGCCCGCCAGAGGGAGGCGGCGTCGCGGACCGCCAGTGCGGCCGTGAGTTCGTCCAGCCTCGGCCGCAGTCCCTCGGGCAGATAGCGGCGCGCCTCGTCGTACCGCTCCAGGCGCCCCAGGCGCCGGGCAAGCAGGTGTTGCAGCCGCTGATCGGGCGACTGCTTGGCGAAGGCCATCAGTTCCTCGACGCTCATGACGCGCTCGGCCACGTGCGCGGCGTCCGGCCAGAACCCGGCGCGCAGCAGGAGGTCGAGGGCGTCCCGATAGTCGCCTCGACCGAGTTGCAGGGCAGCCAGTTCGCCGCATGCCTGGTCATATGCGGTGAGGGTTTCCGCGTCCATCATTTCGCTCCAACCGTCGTCTAAACAAGCGCTGTTGACGCGGGGCCACTCCCGGTCGCGCGGAAAGTGATGGACGGCGTGCGCCAGCAGGGCGGCGGCCTCTTCCAGTTTGCCATCTCGCAGGAGCAGTTTGGCCCCGAGCCATACCGCGGCGGCGGAGGGCTTCTTGGCACGTTCCAGCCAGCGCGCGGCGTTGGCGAAGTCGCCGGCCTGGTACGCAGCCCAGGCCAGCAGGTCGGCGTGCTCCAGCCCGCGGCCGTCGGTGCTCTCGACGGCCTGCAGCCAGGCCGTTGTTGCGGCGAGTGGCGGCGCCGGCCGGAAGGGGCCTCCACGCGCGACCAGGTAGAGCGTGATAACGTCGCGCAGCCCCGGCTCCCGGGCCGCTTCGCGCAGGGCCGCGACGCTGTCGTCGGCGGCCAGCATGCGGCCGATGACGATGCGCAGCGACGCCTCGGCCGTGGGATCGCCACTGGCGTAGTGTTCGACGTAGCGGTTGGCGGCGCATACCCATTGGCCGCGGTTAAACTCCGCCCGCCCCTCCCAGCCGATACTGGCGGCGCCGAGGCCCCTGTCGGCGGCCGGACAGCGCGCCAGCAGCAGACGGGTGCGGCGGAAGCAGGCGGCCGCCTCGGTGTCATCGCGCCCCAGCAGTTCCCGTCCCCGCCTGTAGACGGCGAGGCAGGCGTCGTCGGCATGCAGTTCACGGGTGTCCGCCGGGGCGGCACGCCAGACGGATTGGGTGGGCAGCAGTCCCGCAAGGTCGAACGCCAGGGTGTGGGCGCGTTGCGGCAGGTCGGGCCGGTCAAGCACTGTGGCGGGAAAGAACGGTCCGCAGGCGACTGCTGTGCCGACACCGAGGGCCAGGCTAATCGAAACGAGCTTCACAACGAACCTCCCGGTCTCCCTGAAAACGCAACCAGCCAATGGCGCGCGACGCGGCTGGCGCCAGCCGAGGACGCCCGCTGAAAATCAACGGCTCTGCTCCTGGGCTGGCACGTGGGCCAACGGCGAACCCGGCCAGGGCGTCGCAGGCCAGCAGCTCGGCGTCGCGCCAAGTCACGCGGATGTCGACCGGCGTGTCGGCGCCCGCGTCGCCGTGATTGGCAACCTCCACTTCCACCAGCCCCGGGCGATCCTGACGGAGCCGCAGCACAAGGTTCGGGCGCGGCACGCGACCGGAGACGATGGCCGACAGGGTGGCCCAGCTCCAGTTCAGGCGGTCGCCGTCGACAGGCAGACGATACCAGATGAAGCCCCGCAGATGGGACGGCGGCTGTAGGCTCCAGGCGCGAACCAAGCCGGCAATCAACGACGAGTCCGACCGCACCTCGTGAACCCTGGCGTCGGACGGCCAGGAGGGGATCGAAGCCTCGGAGGCGACGCCGAGCACCCGGCCGTCGCGGTCTGTTGCCACGAGGTGGCCGTAGGTCGGCAGGGCCACGCGGAAGGGGATGCCGAAGTCGTCCGCACGGGCGACGGCGCTGCGAGCCTGTTCGGCGTCGCAAAGCTGAAGCGAGGCGTCAAGCGCATGCACCTGCAACACATAGCCGTCCGTGGCCGCCACCAGGTTGGAGAAGGCGGGCTGCCGCAGCCAGGAAGGGAGGGCAGTGATCGTGACCGGCGTGGGCGCCAGCCGGCGGCGAACCGTGTCCACCAGAACCCGGTAGGCGTCCAACTTCGACTCGGGACAGTCGTAGTCGAGTTGCAGTTCGGCGAGGGAGAGACCGTTGGAGCGGGCCGCGACCACCAGTCGCGCGGCGAGCGGCGGCACTTCGCTCAGCACGGTGCCGGCATTGACGCGCAGCGCCAGGCCGATCGCGCGGCCGCTCGCCGCCAGAGCGGCGGGATCGTAGGCGACCCGGTGCGTCCTCGAGGCGCCCATCTCCGCGGCCAGCACAATGAATCCATCCAATTGCGTGACGGCAACGGCCAGGGAACTGGTGACACCGGCATGCCAGGCGCGCTGCCAGATGTAGGCCGCATGCGGCAGGGGGCTGGCCGTTACGTCCACGCAGGAGATGGCCCACAGGACCGCGCACACGGACGCCGCGCGCACACGCCGAGCGAGGCCCGGCCGGCTTGGCAAGACCGGCGCCGCCGTTGACCAAAACCTGGGCACAGCCCCTCCAATCAAACAGAACCCGGTGCCGCGTAGCCACGCGGATGCGCCTGGTGCCAGCGCCAGGCCGAAGCGGCGATCGCGTCGATGTCGGTGAACCGCGGCTTCCATCCCAGCGTCTGTCCGGCGAGCGCGGCGCGGGCGACCAGCCGCCCGGGATCGCCCGGCCGGCGCGGCGAGACGACGGCCGGAATGGCGTGGCCGGTGACACGGCGGCACGCCTCGACCACCTCCTTGACGGAGAAGCCATGCCCGGTTCCCAGGTTCAGCGCGCCGGTGGCGCCGCGTTCGAGGGCCTGCAGGTGGGCCTCGGCGAGGTCAGCGACATGCACGTAGTCGCGGATGCAGGAGCCGTCGGGGGTGTCGTAGTCGTCGCCGAAGATCTTCACGTGGGGGCTCTGCCCCAGCGCGACGCGCAGCACGAGCGGGATCAGGTGGGTCTCGTCGGCATGGTCCTCGCCCAGCGCCTCCGTCGCGCCGCAGGCGTTGAAGTAGCGCAGCGCGACGGTCCGGAAGCCGTGGATGCGCCCGTACCATTGCAGCATCTTCTCGAAGGCCAGCTTCGACTCGCCGTAGGGATTGGTCGGGGCCTGGGGCGTGGTCTCGACGATGTCGGCGGTGCCCGGCTCGCCATAGGTCGCGCAACTCGACGAGAAGACGATCTGCCGCACGCCGGCGCTCCGCATGGCCTCGAGCAGGTTGAGGCCGCCGGTGACGTTGTTGGCTAAGTAGAGTTCCGGCAGGCGCATGGACTCGCCGACGAGGGCGTAGGCGGCGAAGTGCATGACGGCGTCGGGACGGACTTCCGCCAGGGTCCCGGCGATGGCCGGCGCATCGCGCAGATCCCCCACGGTCAGCGGCGCCTCCGGCGGCAGCGCCTCGCGATGGCCGCGCTCCAGATTGTCGAACACATGAACCTGATGGCCCGCCTGCAGCAGGCGCGCGATCGTCACGCTGCCGATGTAGCCCGAACCGCCGGTGACCAGTATCTTCATGTTCCTGATTGTCCTTCGAGGGCCGCCAGCCTGGCATCCAGCCCGGCCAGGCGCTCCCGCAGCTTGGCGATCTGACGCGGGGAGAGCGCGACGGCGGCCATCTCGCGCATCGAGGTGGCGGGGCTGCCGATCACGTACTGCCCGTCCGGCACGTCGCGCGCCACGCCGGCCTGCGGGCCGACCTGCGCGCCGTCGCCTACCGCGAGGTGGCCCGAGAGGCCGGCCTGCGCCCAGATCATCACGCCGGCGCCGACCCGTGTGCTGCCGGCGATGCCCGCCTGGGCGATGATGCCGCTGCAGTCGCCGATGCGCACGTTGTGGCCGATCTGCACGAGGTTGTCGATCTTGACGTGGTTGCCGATGCGCGTCTCGCCGAAGCGCGCGCGGTCGATCGTCGTATTGGCGCCGATCTCGACATCGTGGCCGATGAC
>CAYPJN010000292.1:0-3954 GCA_964411055.1 uncultured Lentisphaerales bacterium
CCCCCGACTGCCGTCAAGCCACCGCCTCCGCGGCCACCAACGGCCGTGAAACCACCGCCCCCGCGGCCGCCGACGGTCGTAAACCCACCGCCCTTGCGGCCGCCGACCGCCTTGAAACCACCGACGCCCCGGCCACCGGCTACCGTAAACCGACCTTCTCGGCCGACAACTGCTGTGCAACCACCGCCTTCGCGGCCACCGGCGGCTGTGAAACCACAGCCTCCACGACAGTCGGCTGCCGTGAGCCAGTCGTCGCGACCGACGGCTGCGGGCATCCAGCCACCCGCACCCGCGCGTTCATCCCATCGGTCGCCGGCCCCCTCCCGTGAGTCCGTGGCAGCTCCGGCGCGTCAGAATCGGGCGGAGCGCCGCAGATAAGCGGCGGGGCAGAAAGCGCGCGCGCCTCTACTGCCACTGGCCGGCGTCGAGATCCGGGTCCTGGTAGAGCTCGGTGAGCAGCTTCTTCTCGACGATGCCGCCGGTCGCGTCCGCCTTCGGCGGCGGGAGCTCCCACGGCTTGTCGGGGAAGACCGGTGTCTGGAACGTGTCCTGCCCGATGTTGTGCGTCTCCTCCTGGAACTCCATGCAGGCGCGGATGCAGCCCTTGGCGCCGCAGACGGCGAGGTAGCCGCAATGGGACGAGATCTGCTTGATGTAGGGGTAGCCCTGGGTGCCGGGAAATTCCGGATTCTGCCGCCTCCAGTCGGCCAGGCCCAGTGAATGGGTGATCTTGTAGGCCAGTTCCTCGGACATCGTCGTCTCGGTGATATCGAGGTTGAAGCCCGGGAAGTAGCGTTTCAGGAAGGGCGAGGCCTTGAAGTTGATGCCGTGGTGCGTCGCGGTGCAGCGGCCCATGTGGACATCGCCCCAGGAGTATTCCTGGTCGTCGATCTTGATCGTGATCTTCGGCCCGTTGCGCGGCGGGATCGCGTTGCCCGGACAGGTCGGCACGCAGCGCATGCAGCGCTTGCAGATCGTGCCCGGCTTGATCAGGGGATCGGCCTCGAGCACGGCGTCGGTGAGGATCGTGCCGATGCGCACGCGCGGCCCGTAGACCGGGTGGAGGAAGACCTTCGACCAGCCGATCTCGCCGAGGCCGCAGGCCATGGCCGCGATGCGCACGTGGATGTTGACATCGGGCGCGGGGCGCCCCGGCACGGGATCGGGATGGTTGGGATAGGATTCGGCGACGCCGGGATAGACCGGCACGGCCTCGTAGCCGTGGTCCTCGATGAAGCACGCCAGCTCGTTGGTCAGCATCGGCCGGAAGAGCGAGTTGAGGCGGTTGTAGGCGTAGTAGGTGTAGTTGCTCCAGTGCGTGCCCTCGGTGATGCCGCGGTAGGTGCTGCGCGGAATCGGCTGCACGATCGAGATGACCGACTGGCAGTCGGGAAAGATGTTCTTCGGATGCATGCGCTCCGGTGCGTTGGAGAAGCGCGCGACCGGCGCGATGCCGACGATCTCGACACCGCCGCCCCCGCCGCCGATCTTCAGGGCGAGATCCTTGATCATCCGGGCCGTAAGTTTCTTGGCTGACATGGTGCGTTTCTCCTTAGGCGATCGGGTTGCCGAGCAGGTCGCGGCCCCAGGCGGGGCCCTGACGGAAGGGGGTTGCGAACTTCTCCTTGAGAATGCCGCGCGCCTCGAGCGCGGCGATGCAGGCGCGGTTGCAGGCGGCCGCCATGCGGTCGACCGTGTTGAAGCGCCCCTCGTTGGTCTGGATCGCGCCGTTGCGGCAGCGCAGGCAGCGGCTGTTATCGCGCGCCGCGACCGTGCGCTCATACCCGGCCACCCCAAACGGTTGACCGGCCTTGGCGTCGAGCGCGTCCAACGGACACCCCGTTACGCAGGCGCCGCAATCGTCGCAGATCCGCGGCTTGAAGGGCTTGTCGGCCTCCAGGTCGGCATCGCTCACCAGCATGGCGAAACGCTGGCGCGGGCCGAACTCGGGGGTCAGGAAGAGGCCGTTGAGGCCTGTCTCGCCCAAACCCGCGGCCTGCGCCAGCAGACGGTACTGCAGGATCACGTTGGGCGCCGGCTTGTCCGGCGCGACCGGCACCCCGACGGGCTGCTTGTCGACCTCGTAAGCAAAGAGCGGGACGGCCTCGAAGCCGTGCCGCTCCATCCAGATGGAAACATCGTAGGTGGTCTTGGAGAGGAAGTTGTCCTCGAGGGAGTACAAACCGAACTCCGGATAGGCGATGTCCAGTTCGTTTCCCTGCTCGTAGCCGCGCAGGGCGCCGCGCAGGACCTTGCGTCCCAGCACGATGACCGACCGGGCGCGCGAGTGGATCGAGAGCGGATTGATTTCCTTGGGCAGGTCGCGCAGGACGTCGATCGAGGCAATGCCGACGAGGTCGGCGCCAAAGCCCTTGGCGGCCGCTTTGAGTTCTTGTGCAGTCATGGGAAGCGGATCCTTTCTACTTGGTGTCCAGGGGATGCACGGTGCAGCGGCCCTCGAGATCGCGCGTCCAGACGGAACGGCGGCGGAAGGGGGCGGCAAAGCGGTTGCCCACCTTCTTCTCGAGCGCGACGAGACAGGCGCGGCCGCAGGAGGCGGCCAGCCGGTCGATGCGCTCGTAGGCGTACGCGTAGGACGACGTGCGGCCGTTGGCGCATTGCTGGCAGAGCTGGGTGTCGAGGGCAAAGGCGGCGCCGCCCTTGTCGGCGAGCGCCTGGAGCGGACACGCCTTCAGGCAGGCGTCACAATCCTTGCAGAAGTCGAGATCGACGACGGGATCGCCTTCCAGTTCAAGATCGGTCAGGACGAGCGCGAAGCGCTGGCGGTGGCCGTATTCGCGCGTCAGGAAGAACCCGCCCTTGCCGACCGAGCCGAGCCCCGCCGCATGCGCCAGCGCCTTGCTGTCGAGCTGCATCGGGGCGTTGGGCATGGTGCCGCCGAAGAGGGGCACCGCCTCGCAGCCCGCCGCCTCCACCGCGCAGGCGACCTGATGGACGGTGCGCGAGAGGAACTCGTGCTCGTTCCATTGCAGGCCGAACATGTTGTAGGTCGACGAGAAGTTCGTGCCCTCCTCGACGCCGCGGAAGGCGCCGCGCAGCACGCGCCGCCCAATGACGATGACCGAGCGGCAGGTCGGCAGCAGCGTGCTGGGATTCTGCGCGGCGGGCCAGTCGGCCCAGCGGGCGGCCGGCGCGACGCCGACGAGATCGGCGCCCGCCTCGCGCGCCGTTTGTTTCAGCTCGTGTGTCTTCATGGGACTCTTTCGTGGTTGGGTGGTGGTGAAATCACTGCGAGAGGGGATAGCCAAGACCGAACGAGAGGGCCGCGGCAATGCGCCGGATCTCCCGCCCGGTGCGCTCATCCAGCACGGCGCCCGTAGGCAACTGGGCGCCCAGCGCGCCGCAGAAACGCCCGCCGGCCTGGAAGAGAGGCGCGGCAATCGCCAGCACACCCTCCTCGTCGCGGACGGCGAGACCGCTCTCGCGGATGCGCGCGAACTCGGCCAGGCGCTCCGCGCGCGGCTCGGGGGCGCCGGAGGCCTCCAGCTCGTCAAAGAGCCGCGCGCGCTCCGCCTCGGTCGCGTAGGCCGCGCAGACCTTGCCGCAGGCGCTGTGGCAGACACTGTGGATCTGGCCGACGACGATGCCGCTGTCGGCGTGGCTGCCGCTAGGGTAGGCCACGGCTACAATGATCGAGCGCCCCTGCAGCGGCTGCGAGAGAAAGGCGTTCGCCTGGAGCGACTCGGCGAGCTGCATGGCATAGGGATGGCCGATGCGCCGGAAATCCAGGTTCACGAGGCGGGCATGTGCCAGGTTGAGAAGCTTGAGGCTGACACGGTAGCGGCGGCTCTCCGCGCTCTGCTCGACGTAGCCGGTCTGGAGCAGCGTCTTCAGCAGGCGGCAGACATGGCTCGGGGGCAGCGAAGCCTGGGCGGAGAGCTCGGTGACCGAGACTTCGCTTCCGATGGCCGCCAGCAGCTCCAGCAGCTTGAA
>CAYPJN010000293.1:0-3950 GCA_964411055.1 uncultured Lentisphaerales bacterium
TACCAAGCGCGTTGCTACCACGCCTCCTGGGACGCCCCGGGCATCGCCGACTACCGCATCGGGTTCCGGGCCGTCTGCCGTTGAGGGCCCCCGTGCGCTCCTCCAGAACGGCAAGCCGGAACGGAGCGGAGCATCGGGGGGCGACGCGCCGCCCCCCGCGGAGCGGGGGTGAGCGGAGCGAAAGGCCGGCGGACCCCGCATGCGGAGCGCGGGCGCGGGGCGAGTTGGGAGAGGCGAGAGAATCGAGTGAATCGAAATAATCGACGTAATCGAGGCGGCGAAGGATGAAACGGATCGGTCACTTGTTCGAGGCGGTGGTGGAGACTGAGAACCTGCGGATGGCCTTCTGGAAGGCGAGCCGGGGCAAGCAGAATCGGCCTGACCAGCGGGCGTATGCGGCGCGGCTGGAGGAGGAGATCGAGGGGCTGCGCCTGGGGCTGCTGCAGGGCGACTACCCGGTGGGGGACTACACGCGCTTCACGGTGTACGACCCGAAGGAACGGGTGATCTGCGCGGCGGCGTTCCGCGAGCGGGTGCTGCACCACGCGCTGATCAACGTGTGCGAGCCGCTGGTGGATGCTTGGTTGGTCTTTGACTGCTACGCTTGCCGCGTCGGCAAGGGGCAGGCTCGGGCGGTGCGCCGGGCGCAGGCGTTCGCGGGGCAACACGGGCAGCCCTACACCTCGCCGGTGCGCTCCTTCGAGGCCAACGGGTATGGCCTTTACGACATGGCGGGGAACGTTTGGGAGTTGTGCTTCTGCCGCAGCAGCGAGGAGGGCTTGCCCCGCGTGATTCACGGCGGCCGCTGGGGCCTCCCTGCCAACTTCTGCCGGGTCGTCAACGGAAGCGTCGTCCAGCCGAACCTGGCCAACGACGACGTTGGCCTCCGAGCTGTCCTGCCCGCGCAGTAGAGCCGAGGCTCACTGCACGGCAGGCTCCCAGATCATCAGTGAGTTCAGACTAATTAAGAAAACAAAGGAGGATGTCATGTTTACAATCAGTTATGGTAGTGAGAAAAGAGAAAACGATCTAGCATCTTGGGCAAATAGAGATCACACAACAGCAGTAATTTTAGCTGCGGTGCATTTTGAGTGGATGATCAAAAGAACGATCTTGACACTGGGAACTTCCCCCACGGGAAATTTGAGAAAGGAATTAGAGAATATCTACAAAATCAAAGATAACTCTGGTAGAAATGATTACATTTCTATTTGGAAAAGAGAAGTCGCGAATCATATTAAGCACTCTGGACTTGGTACTGTCCTAGGCAATTTGCCTGTGCTACAGACACACGCATCAACTGTTCGCGGCAAGGTCGTTCATGGGAATGGCACCGTTGCAAAGAAGGACGGACAAGCCGCTGTAGAGGAATTCCTTAAAGCAAGCAAAAAACTACGAGACTTTGCGAGCAAACACGGAGTCAATATTGACGCCCGCTTAAAATCGCGGCGCCAGCCAAAAAGTGAAAAGTAATAAGAACCGCTCGACCGGGACGTTTGATGGCGGGTTTTTACGAAGATGAAGCGCCTTCTTGCCTTTGCATTCTTGTTTGCGGCTCTGTTCGCGGTCTTCGCGCCGCTTCTGGAAGCCCCGTTTCTGTTTGACGACGAGGCGGTGCTCGCGCTGTGCAACGGGGCCGAGGCGGGGAACCTGATTCTCGCGGCGCGACCGGTGCGGGCGCTGTCGCTTCGGCTGGACGCCCTGCTCTGGGGTGCGGACGCCATGGTGTTCCACCTCGGGAACATTCTGCTTCATCTGGTCGTCGTAGGATGGGTGTATGTGCTGTTTCGGAAGCGGTTGGGCGGGTCGCATGGGATGGCGGGTGCGGGAGCGGTTTTGTTCGCCCTGTCTCCCGTTGCGCTGGACGCCGTTGGAATCGTCTCCCACCGCAAGGAAATTTTGTCGGCGATCTTTTTGATTGCGGGGCTGTTGCTGGTGACGGGGTCGCGGTGTTCGAGGGATGAAGTCAACAACCCTCGTTGCCGAGGCGATGCGTGGCGCCTGGTCGCGGGAGGCTTCTGCTTCGCCCTGGCGGTCTTCAGCAAGGAGACGGCTTTGGTGTTCCCCCTTTTGTTCGCCTGCGTGGCGATGGCGTGTCCGTGCACGGAGCCCTGTGGAGGAATCAGCCCCCTGGCGCGGAGGCGAGGCTTGTGGCTTGTCCTATATGCGGTTCTCCTGGGAGGTCTCGCCTATTCGCAGATTGCCGCGGGGGAGGAGGTCCTGGGGCTGGCCCCGTCGGAAGCTCCGGACCGGCCGGGCTTTCTGCCCGTCGGGAGTTCTGCGCACGATGGATTCCTCGCCGCCGTGTGGGCGTTTCCGCATTACCTGGGGTTGATGGTGTCGCCCGTCGGCCATTGCGTCGACCACGTTGTCGCCGCCCGGGCTATCGAGGTGTCGGGGGTCTGGTGGGTCTGCCTGCTTCTCGACCTCGCCTGGCTTGGGTTGATCGCCTTTCTTGTGGCGAGGCGCGACCGGCTTGCGCTGCCGCTTCTCTGGATTTCGATTTCGCTCGCCTTCGCGGTGTTTCCGCCCCTCCTCTCCGGTCGGCACGTCGGGGTCCTCGCGGAGCGGTACGCCTATCTCGCCTCCATCGGCATGGCCTGGCTGATCGTGGAGCTTGTGTCGCGCATTCCCTGGAGGAAAACGAGACCCGTTCTCTTGTGCAGTGCGGCGGCGCTTTTCGCGGCGGCGACGATGGGGCATCTCCCGCATTTTTCCAGCAAGGAGGCTTTCGCCCGCCGGACGTTGGCGTGCTATCCGGAGGCCTGGCATCCGCATTATCATCTGGGACGCCTTGCCGCCGAGGCTGGCGATCTCGAACAGGCGGAGGCGCGCTATCGGGCGATGTTCGAAGCCGCGCCGGATTCCGTGTTCTGCGCCGGCACGCTCGCCGATTTCCTTGCGGAACAAGGGAAGATCGGTGAGGGGATCGCGGTCCTTCGCCGATTCGAAAGCAAACAGGGCCCGAACCCGGCCGTAATGAACCGGATGGTGCTGTATTTTGAGCTGGCCGGGAAGATCCGCGAAGCGCGCGATGCCGCCGCCCGGCTGCTGGCATCCCGACCCGACGATGCCGCCGCGGCCCATCAACTGGGGGTTTTGCAGGAATCCATGGGGGAATGGACCGCAGCCGCAGCCCTTTTCCGGAAATCCGGCGCGGACGAGCGCTACCGGGACGACCTGAAGAGGATTCCGTCTCTGGAGCGCGGCGGCGCAGGCCTTGTGGGATGGGCGCAGCGGATCCTCGTTGTCGGCGACAGCGTTCCCCAGGGGGTCGGGAGCGCCGGAGGAAGCCTTGCGGATCGCCTGAACCGTCGAATCGCCTCGAACCCGGATGGACGGAAGGGCTCTGCATACGCCTGGACGATTCGAGGCGTCACGGCGATGCAGATGTCCCGCGATTTACCCAAGACGCTGGACGCCATTCCGGAAGCCGGCGCCGTCGACGCCTGCGTCATCCTTGTCGGGCACAACGATGCGTTCATGGGTGTACCTCCCGAGGAGATTCTTCCATTCGAAATCCGCATGGCGGCCGATTGCCTGAGCCGCGGGATTCGTCCCGTGCTCGTGGGCCCGATTCCCGTCCGGAGCACGGAAGACCGCCCACGGGAGCGCCAGGAGGACATCCTGGATTCCTTGAACCGCCGGTTGCGGGTTTTCTGCCAGGTCCATGGCGTCTCTTTTCTGGATTTCCGCGAAAACATCCGGAAAGAGGGGATCCCGGACGCATCCATTTTGGACAGGGAAACGGGGAACCACCTCACGGACGCCGGCATGGACTTCCTGGCGGATTCGGTTCTGGAGATGTTCCGCTAGGCCGATGGCATCGCAGGCGTGCCTTCACTCGTATGAATTGTTGATTTGGGGATTCGGGCTGGAGTGGCCAGGGGTTTGTCGGGAGCGTTGTCGAACTGAGGCGGGTGCGCGGGTCGGGCCGGACGGGAAACAAG
>CAYPJN010000294.1:0-3932 GCA_964411055.1 uncultured Lentisphaerales bacterium
GATCATCAACAACGGCCATCTCGGCATGGTGCGCCAGTGGCAGCAGATGTTCTACGGCAAGAACTACTCCGCCGTGGTGCTCGGCCAGCGCCAGCGCCCCGTCAACGAGCACATGGCCGGCGTGACCGACGCCTACCTGCCCGACTTCGTCAAGATCGCCGAGGCGCATGGCGCCGTCGGCGTGCGCGTGAACGATCCCGCCGAGGTGGCGCCCACCCTCCGGCGCGCCTTCGCCAGCCCCCGCGTCTGGGTCATGGAGTTCCGCGTGACCGCGGAGGAGAACGTCTTCCCCATGGTGCCGCCCGGCGGCACGGTCGAGCAGATTATCCACCGCCTTGCCTAGTAGGAGCCACCGCGATGAAACACACGCTTACCGCACTCGTGGAGAACAAGCCCGGCGTCCTCGCCCGCATCATCGGCGTCGTCTCCGGCCGCGGCTACAACATCGAAACGCTCAGCGTCGGCCCGACGCAGGACAACACCTGCTCGAAGATCACCATGGTGGTGCCCGGCGACGACCGCGTCCTGGAACAGGTCACGCTGCAGGTCACCAAGCAGATCGACGTGCTGCGGGTGACGGACGTCACGCGTCAGCGCCACATCAGCCGCGAGCTTATTCTCGTCGAGCTGGCGACCGGCAAGACCGGACGCTCCCCCGTCATGGAATTGGCCACGCTCTTCGAGGCGCGCGTGGTCGCGGTGCAGGCGGCATCCCTCACGCTGCAGCTCGCGGGCGACGAGACGCAGATCGCCGATTTCCTGCGCGCGCTCCGCGACTTCGATGTGCTCGACATCGCCCGCTCGGGCGTGATCGCGGTCTCGCGCGGGAACCATGACGACTAGCCCCGCCGCCGCGCCGCCGGCACGTTTCGCCGTTCTGGGCCATCCGGTAGCGCACTCGCGCTCGCCGCGGATGCACCAGGCCAACTTCGCCGCGCTCGGCATGCGAGCCACCTACGAGGCGTTCGATGTCACCGAGGCGGAACTGGCCGGACAGCTCGACGCCCTGCAGCAGGCGGGCTTCACGGGGCTTAATCTGACGATTCCCCTGAAGGCGCGGGCGCTGGAGCTGGTCGACGTGGCCACCCCGCTGGCCTGTTTCCTCGGGGGAGTCAACACCCTGCGCTTCCGCGCGGACGGACGGCGCGCGGGAGACAACACCGACGGCTTCGGGTTTCTCGCGTCGCTGCGCGATTCGGGTCTGCCGGACCTGTCCGGCCGGCGCGTGCTGCTGCTCGGCTGCGGCGGCACGGGACGCGCGCTGGCGCTCACCTGCGCGCAGGCGGGCGCCCGCGAGATCCTGCTCGCCAACCGCACCGCCGCCCGCGCCGCCGGCGTCGCCGAGACCCTGCGCGCCGCGTTCCCCGCGCTTGCGGTGGATACGCTGGCCGCCGATCCCGCTGTCTGGACACGGGCCGCGCGGTGCTGCGACCTGATCGTCCACACGACCTCGCAAGGCCTCGCCGCCGGCGATGCGCCGCTTTTGACGCGGGAGGCCTTCCAGCCCGGGCAGTTCCTCTTCGACGCGGTCT
Organism: uncultured Lentisphaerales bacterium; assembly: GCA_964411055.1. Taxonomy (GTDB): domain Bacteria; phylum Verrucomicrobiota; class Kiritimatiellia; order RFP12; family JAAYLN01; genus JAAYLN01. The sequence continues at coordinate 1,533 of CAYPJN010000294.1, forward strand.
ACACCGCCGACCAGACGCCGATCCTGCGCGAGGCGCGGGCGGCCGGCGCCCGCGGCATCAACGGTCTCGGCATGCTTGTGCACCAGGGGGCACAGTCCTTCCGCATCTGGACCGGACGCGAGCCGGATATCGCGGCCATGCGCCGCGCCTGCGGCGTTTAGCGGTATTCTGTTCGCCCCGGGGAGTGGCCAACCGAATATCCCCGAGGCTTTGACGCAATTGCTCCGCGGTGCTGTTATCCGGCTCAGAAATGCCGTATCGCATCTTGAAAGACCACGGGTAAAATTACGGTTGTGTTCAGCGAAATGCTTATCTATTATAAGACAAATGCCGTCGCCGGAGAGTGTGTCGGCGAATGTCCGAGAATGGATGGTAGTCCACGGAATTTGGCGGAAAACATGAATCTGGTTTGTTTACTCGCGGGGTGTCGTCCGGCGCCCGCTGATTGCCGCTGCAGGCGTTGCGGCCGGGAGCGGCATAGCTGGAAGGTCACTGGCTCGGAGATGCTGCACCAGGACATGGTCGGCCGCACAGGCAACACTTGCGTGTATGAGTGCGAGTTGCTGGTGAAGATGACATGCACGCGTTGCGGCGCGGTCATGGAAAAGCGGACGCGCGAAGTGCGGAAATACTGAGCGTCGGCCGGCGGTTCCACGCGGGCGGCGGTCACCGGTGCCGGAACGCCCACATCGATCGCACCTGCAGCGCCTCGCGGAACTCTTCGATGCGCATGCAGCGCATCGGTGTCACGCGGATGCGGAAGGGCTGGTGCGGCGCGAGGTGGACGAAATTGTCGTCGTACTTCGCGTTGCATCCCCGCATCTCGATGCAACTCCAGAAGGCGGGCCTTTCGGCGGTCAGCGTGACCGCATAGCAGTGGTCGTCCCAGGGACGTATCTCGGTCTGGATGCCGGGGTCGACGATCTGCATCTCCCGTGGCATGTCGAAGATCGCGCAGTTGGACGAGAGCACATAGCCGTCGTCGGCGACAATGCCGAGCCAGACTACCAGGCGCTGCGGCGTGAGCTTCTCCAGAAGATCTCCCAGCCGGATGACGCCGAGGCGGCGGACGGTGCCGGGGGCGATGGTCAGCGCGCAGCCCGACTCGCGCACGATGCGTCCCTGCGTGTCGCCGACGCGCCACTGGATGGTGCCCTTGAAGGTCTGGCGCAGGTCGTTGTGGACGAAGACCTCCAGGAGCCCGGCGACGGGATCCGCGACAGTCGAGACCAGGATCGGGGCGTAGAACTTGCGGGCGAAGTAGTGCAGCGCCTTCCAGTTGCCCTCGTGGTCAAGCGACGACCAGCTCACGGCCGGCCAGCAGTCGTTGAGCTGCCAGTAGAGGCTTCCCATGCCGTGCGGCCGGGTGCGCCGCCAGTGCTCCACGGCCACCTGCATGGCGTAGCCCTGCTGGATCTGGCTCAGCCAGATCCAGTCCTCGGGGTCGGCGGGGACGGGGAACGTGGACTCGATGTATTCCCGGATGATCTCGTTGCCCTGGGGGCAGCGCTGGTGGTGGCGCAGCAGCGGCGAGGCCAGGTCGCACGTCTCCTCCTGCGTGAAGGCCTTGACGATGCGGGGCTCGGGAAAGCTCTGGAGTCCGAACGCGCTGCAGAATCGGTGCGGACTAGATCGGAAGGTCTTGATTGGCGCGCGTCTGCCCCACACCTCCCACAGGTGCGCATCGCCAGAGCACGGATCGTTGGCGTCGGCGCGGGTGCCGGGCAGGGAGGAGTGGGGACTCCCGGGCCAGTAGTCGCGGTCGGGATCCATGGCGGCTGTCAGCGCGGGCAGCATGTCGTCGAAAAGCCTGGCGTAGTCGCCCCATGGCATCTGGTGTTCCGTCCAATCCTCGCCGACCAGCCCCTGCTCGATTTCGTTGTTGCCGCACCAGAGCGCGAGGCAGGCGTGGTGGCGCAGCCGTGCGATGTTCTGGGCGGCCTCGGCGCGCACATTCTCCATCCACGCCTCGTCGAAGACGGGGTAGGTGGAGCAGGCGAACATGAAGTCCTGCCAGACGCAGATCCCGTACTCGTCGCACAGGTCGTAGAACCACTCCTGCTCGTAGATGCCGCCGCCCCACACGCGCAGCATGTTCATGTTGGCCACGCTGACGGCCTTGGCGAGGCGGGCGTACTCGACGCGCGTGGGACGCGTGACGAGGGCGTCCGGCGGCACCCAGTTGGCGCCCTTGGCGAAGAAGGGCAGCCCGTTGACGACAAACTGGAAGCGCTCGCCCCCCTGGCCGTCGGGCGTGCGGTCCAGACGGAGCGTGCGCAGGCCGATCCGCCGGACCCACGTGTCGATCGGCTTGCGGCCGGCGGGGCCGGTCAGGTCCACCGCCAGCTCGTAGAGCGGCTGCTCGCCAAGTCCGTTCGGCCACCAGCGCTGGGCGTTGCG
>CAYPJN010000295.1:0-3920 GCA_964411055.1 uncultured Lentisphaerales bacterium
TTCTTCCGCATCGAGGGCAGCAAGAAGCTGGCGACCGACTTCATCGTCGGCGAGTCGCGCCAGGCCTTCCAGGACAGCCTCGAGAGCTACCTCAAGGCCGTCTGCGAGCCGTGGGGCATCTCGCTCAACTCGGTCCTGATCCGCGACATCATCCCGCCGCAGGAGATCGCGGCGATCATCCGCGACCGCGAGCTGGCGGTGCAGGAGGCCAAGCGCATCGAGCAGCAGATCGTGCAGGCCAAGTCGCAGGCGGAGCTCGAGAAGCAGCGCGCCCTGGCGGAGCAGAAGCGCCTCAAGGTCGATGCCGACACGGAGCGTATCCGCCAGACGATCGGCGCCGACCAGGCCCGGGTCGAGCTGGTGATCGCGGCGCGGACGGAGCTCGAGGTGGCCAAGGTCGACCTCGACTCCGCGCGCAAGGACGCCGAGGCGCGGCTCAAGATGGCCGAGGCCGAGCGCTTGGTGGTCGCGGCTGGCAACCGCGCCGCGGCTGACGTGCTGAAGACGCAGCTCTCCGTTTTCCGCAGCGACGGCGACTATGTCCGTGCGAAACTCTACGAGAAGGTCGCGCCGCGGATCGAGAGCGTGCTGACGACCGACGCGCAGGGCACAATTCTCGGGCTACCCGTGGGTGGCGCGCCGACAGCGCGCGGCGGCGGTGGACAACCGGCTGATGGAGGGCCGCGGCAATGAAGACTTTCCTGGCACTACTCGCTCCCGTCGGCGTGCTGGCTCTGGTGGCTTTAGCCATCCTCTGGGGGCCTTGCCGCATCTCCGTCCAGCCGGGCTACATGGCCATCGTCACTGCCAAGGTCGGCCGACCGCTGCCGCCCGGCGAAATCCTCGCCGGGCCGGGCCAGAAGGGCGTGCGCCGCGATCCGCTGCCCGAGGGACGCCATTTCCTCAATCCGATCAACAATGACTGGAAGATCGTGCCCGTGCTCACGGTGCCCGTCGGCAACGTGGCCCTCGTGACGTCCAAGACCGGCACCGAACTGCCGCCGGGTGAGATCCTTGCCGCCGACCGCGCGGGCAAGGGCGTCTGGAAGGACGTGCTCGGCCCCGGCACCTACCGTCTCAACCCAGAGGGCTACGATATCCAGATGCTCGACGCAGTGCATATTCCGATCGGCTATGTCGGCGTGGTCACCGCCCAGACCGGCAAGCCGGTGAAACCCGGCGAGTTCGCCGGCCCCGGAGAGCAGGGTGTCATGCGCGACGTGCTGCAACCCGGCCTCTACTACATCAATCCGCGCGCCTACCAGGTCGATGTCCTCGAGATCGGCATGAACCAGGTCTCGATCATCGGACGTTCCGGCAGCGTCGTGCTCACCAAGGGCGACATCACTTCGGCCGGCGGCGCGCTCGACTCGCTGAAGGACAACACAATCCAGCAGCAGAAGGCCAAGCGCGACGAGTATCTGGCGCGCAATGCCGAGCGCGGATTCCTATCGCAGTCGGCGCTGAGCAGCCAGGCCGTGCAGGCCGAGGCCGCGGGCGACGCCTCCGGGTGGAGCAGTCTGTCGCGTCGCAAGCGCGCGGTGCGCAAGCCGGACCACGATGATCCCTTCGCAGCGCCCGCCGGCGCCCAGCGCGCCGCCAGCCAGACGCCCCAGTCGGTGGCTTTCGGCATCAACCGCTTTGTCGAGTTCCCCTCGCGCGACGGCTTCCAGATCCTGCTCGACATGACGGTCGAGTTCGAGCTGCTGCCCGAGAACATCTCGCGGATCTACATGCTCTACGGCGACCTCCCGGCCGTCGTCGAGAAGATCATCCTGCCGCAGGTGCTCTCGGTCTCGCGCCTGCGCGGCTCGAGCTACAAGGCGCGCGACTTCATCGACGGCGACGGACGGCAGGCCTTCCAGGCCGAGCTGACCAGCGAGCTGACGCGCGTGCTCAGCGAGAAGCACATCCTGATCCACAACGCCATCATCCGCCACGTCGAGATCCCGCAGGAGATCCTGCAGCCGATCCAGACCGCCAGCCTGGCCAAGGAGCAGGATCTGACCAACAAGGAACGGCAGAACACCGCCCGCCGGCAGGCCGAGCTCAACACCGAGACCGCGATGGTTGATCAGTTGAAAAAGCAGGTCGAGCAGGAGACGGCCAGGCTGGTCGCCACCATCGCCGCCGAGACGAAGAACGAGGTTGCCGGCATCCGCGCCACGGGCACGCTCGAGGTCGCGACGATCAACCTGGAGCGTTCCGCGGTGCAGTCCGAAATCATCCAGGTCAGGGGCGAGGCCGAGGTGCAGGCCGCCTTCCGGGTGGACAACGAGCGGGCGGCCGGGCAGAAGCTGCTCGGTGCCGTCTTCAAGGATCCGGCCACGCTGGCCGACCTGACGTTTGTCGACCAGCTCAACCCCGCGGTCGGCATCCGCATCATCCACGCCGGCGAGGGCACGCTCTGGACCGACCTGGAGAAACTCGCGCCCACGCTGCCGGTGAAATGAAAGACCTTGTCGCGAGCCTTGTCGCGACAAGGTAGAAATTCATGAAGGATCGATTGCATAGTGGCGCCGAAGCCCACGGCGACCTGTTCGACGCCGCCGATCCCGCGCGGAGGGCGGAGTTCCTGCGGCAGGAGATCGCGCGCCACGACCGGCTCTACTTCGTCGAGGCGCGCCCCGCGATCGGTGACGCCGACTACGACGCCTTGTACCGCGAGCTGGAGGCGATCGAGCGCGCGCACCCCGAACTGGCGCGCGACGACTCCCCGACGCGGCGCGTCGGCGGGGCGCCGCTGGCGGGCTTCGCGTCCGTGCGCCACGATCCGCCCATGATGAGCCTCGACAAGGTCCACTCGCGCGCCGAGCTGGCCGACTTCGAGCAGTTCCTGCGGCGCCAGATTCCCGACATCCGCTGCGGCTACGTCGTCGAACCCAAGGTGGACGGCGTCGCCGTGAGCCTGCGCTACGAGCGCGGGAGTCTCGTCCGCGCCGCGACGCGCGGCGACGGCGAGACCGGCGACGACATCACCGCCAACGTCCGCACCATCCGCGCCATTCCGCTGAGCATCGACACCGTGGCGGCCGTCGTCGAGGTCCGCGGCGAGATCTACATGCCCAAGGCCGACTTCGCCGAGCTGACGCGCCGCCAGGAGGCCGAGGGCCAGCCGCCCTTCGCCAACCCGCGCAACGCGGCGGCCGGATCGCTCAAGCTGCTCGATCCGCGCGAAGTAGCCCGGCGCCCGCTGCAGGCGATCCTCTACGGCACGGGCATGCTCGACGGCATCGCCTTCGAGACGCATCTGGAGATGACGGAGCAGTTCCGCCGCTGGGGATTGCCGGTGACCCCGCGGGCCTGGCCCTGCGGCGACATGGCGGCGGTCATGGCGGCCCTCGACGAACTGGAGCGCCTGCGGCACGACTTTCCCTTCGAGATGGACGGCGCGGTGCTTAAGGTCAACGAGCGCCGCTGGTACGCGCCACTGGGCGCCACGGCCAAGAGCCCGCGCTTCGCGCGCGCCTTCAAGTTCGAGCCCGAGCGCGCCGAGACTGTCATCCGCGCGGTCACGGTGCAGGTCGGGCGCAGCGGCGTGCTGACGCCGGTCGCGGAGCTGGAACCGGTGCCGCTGGCCGGCTCGGTCATCTCCCGCGCCACGCTGCACAATGCCGACGAGATTGCCCGCAAGGATTTGCGCATCGGGGATGCCGTCTGGATCATCAAGGCCGGCGACGTGATCCCCGCCGTCGAGGCGGCGATTGCCGCGAAGCGCACCGGAAGCGAGCAAATCTTCGCGATGCCGGATGCTTGTCCGGTCTGCGCCGGGCCCGTGACGCGCGCCGCGGGCGAGGTGGCGCACCGCTGCAACAATCCCGCCTGTCCGGCGCGCCTGGTCGCGCGGCTGGAATATTTCAACACCCAAACCACACTAAAAATCAAAACAATACTAGCACTTAATCAAATAAAAACCCCTA
>CAYPJN010000296.1:0-2164 GCA_964411055.1 uncultured Lentisphaerales bacterium
TCGTCCTCGTCGAGTACGGCGCCAACGACTGGTGGCGCGACGAGCGCCCCTGCGAGGCCTGGGCCGCCGACCTGGAGCAGCTCCTGCGGCGGGTGTGGGCGGCTGGCGCACAGCCCGTCGTGCTCGGCGTCTTCGGTCCCTGGATCGACGAGACGGGCCGGCGCGTGCCCAAAAACTACGGCGCCGATGCGCGTTCGGAGCGCTATCGCGTGCTCGAAGCCGGGGTCGCCGCCCGCTGCGGGGCGCCGCATGTCGCCAACATCCAGGAGCGCATCGTAGGCCGCCGCTGCTGCTGGCTCGACCGCAACCATCCGAACGAGTATGGCAACCGTCACGTCGCCGACGCCATCGAGCCGGTCCTCGCGCGCCTGCTCGGCGCGGCGCCGCAGCCCGTCCGCCGGCCGAACCTGCGGACGCTGCGTGACCTCTGGCTGGAGGCGGTGGCGCTGGCTCCCGACCGGCCGGCCGCCGTGCAGGACGGGCGCCGGCTGACCTTCGGCGAGGCCGATCTCCTTGTGCGCCGTCTGGCCGCCGGTCTCGTGGTGCGCACGGGACAGGCGCAGCCGCGGGTGGCGGTCTTCCTGCCCAATTGCCTGGAATACTTCCTCGTCTACTGGGCCATCGCCCGGCTCGGCGGCACGATAATTCCTCTCAACACGCTGCTGAAGTCCGAAAGCCTGGCGGGGATCTTCCGCACCGTGCACCCCGACCTGCTGGTTCTGCGCGGCGGCGCCGACCGCGAGCCTTTGGCGGCCTTCGCCCAGGCGCCCGTTCCGGTGACGGTACGGCTGGAGGCCGGGGACGGCGGCTCCGATCCCGGCTGGGCCTCGCTGATGCTCGACGGGCCGCTGCCCGAAACGGCTATAGACGACACGTCGCCGGCGATCATCATGCACACCTCCGGCACGACGTCGACCCCCAAGGGCGCCGTGATGCGCCACCGCGACCTGATGTTCAACGTGATGACGGCGATCAATGCGCACCAGTTCAACGTCAGCGACGTGCATCTGCTCGTCAATCCGATGTTCCACTGCACGGCTCTCTACAGCTCGCTGCCCACCGCCGCCTACACCCGCACGCCGGTGGTGATCACCGCCGCGACCGATGCCGCGCCGCTGATGGAGCTGGTGCGCCGCGAGCGCGTGACGACCTTCCTGAGCGTGCCGCCGCTCTTCCAGCGCATTGCGGCCCTGCCCGAAGCCGCGGGCGCGGCGCCGGACTCCCTACGGCTGATGGCCTACGCGGGCAGCCTGATGCCGGTCGCGACCATCCGGGCGATGCGACAGCGTTATCCCGGTGTCGTGCTGCACAACTTCTTCGGGCTGACCGAGACGATCAGCATGACGCACGTGCTGCCCGGCGACGAGGCCGACGCGCGGCCCGACTCGATCGGACGGCTGCTGCCGTTCGTCGAGGCGCAGGTGGTCGATCCCGCCACGCGGGCCACCCTGCCGCCCGGCCAGGTGGGAGAGTTGCTCTTCGCGCGCGAGGTGGTGATCCCCGGCTACGCGAACCAGCCCGGCAAGCTGGAGGAGTCGCTGGTGGTCATCGACGGGCGCGAGTGGTTCCGAACCGGCGACCTCGCCAGCGTGGACGAGGAGGGCTACTTCTTCATCAAGGGGCGCAGCAAGGAGATGATCATCGTCGGCGGCGAGAACGTCTACGCCGCCGAGGTCGAGAGCGTGCTGCTGGCGCATCCCGGCGTCGCCGAGGCCGCGGTCAAGGGCGTGCCGGCCACCGGCGTGCGCGCGGCGCTGGGCGAGGTGGTCCGCGCGTTCGTGGTCGCGCGCGACCCGGCGCTGACGGAGAAGGCGCTGCGCGGCTGGTGTTTCGAGCGCCTGGCCAGCTTCAAGGTGCCGGTGGAGATCGCGTTCCGCGACGCCCTGCCGCGCAATCCCGCCGGCAAGGTGCTCAAGGCCGATCTGTGAGGCGCCGCGCGGCGACGGCTCAGCGGGCCGCCGCGCGCAGTTGCCGCTCGTAGTCGCGGACGTCGACGATGCGCCCCTCGCGGCGCGAGGCCTCGGCGGCGAAGACCAGCAGGTGTCCCTCGAGCGACTTGCGGATCGGGGTCTTAAGGTGCGAGGTGTCGCCGGTCACGATCGCGTCGATGAAGTTGTCCATGATCGCGCGGTCGCCGCCGGCATGCGTGCCGCGGCTGACCACC
>CAYPJN010000296.1:2264-3910 GCA_964411055.1 uncultured Lentisphaerales bacterium
GTGCTGTAGCAGGCGATCAGGCGCATCTGGTGGCAGACGATGCAGATGCCGTCGTAGGCCGCGGCGGCGTCGTAGAAGCGGATGAAGGCCTCGGGGCTGGTGGCGAGCGGCTTCTCGACGAGGATGGCGAGCCGGTGCCGCATCGCGAGCTGCACGGGCTCGGCGCGGAGATCCTCGAGCGTGGCGACCACGACACCATCGAGGCCGGAGAGGTCGGAGGCGAAGAGCTCCCGGTAGTCGGCAAAGGCCTGGGCGGGCGGAATGCGGTGCTGGGCCATGAACTCCGCGCGCTTGGCCTCGTCCGGCTCGGCGACATGCGTGAAGCGGGCGCGGTGCGGCATGTCGAGGGCGTACTGTCCGAAGATGCCGCGGCCGCGGTTGCCGGCGCCGACGAGGGCCAGGTTGACGATTCGGGACATGAGCGTATCTCCTGGAAGAAATGAAGCACAGAATATAAGGCAATCGCCCACGCGCGTGAAGCTAAAACGAGAAAAACGCTCAACGCTGAACGCTCAACGCTGAACGCTCAATGCTGAACGCTCAACGCTTAACGAGGTACTGGGCGCAGGGGATGACGCGGGCGGCGAGTGCATCGAGGTCTAGAGCCAGGAGTTGGTCGAGCGGCAGGGCGTCCGCCACATCAAGCCTGCCGGACGCGGTGCGCCGCAGCGCGTTAAGGCAGGCGCCGCAGCCCAGTTTCCGACCGATGTCGTGGCACAGGGTGCGCACGTAGGTGCCCTTGCCGCAGGCCACGTCGAAAGTGGCCCGCGGCGGGTTGAATTCGAGCAGGCGGAAGCGGTAGACGTGGATCAGGCGCGGCTCGCGCTCCACTGTCTGGCCCTTGCGCGCCAGCTTGTAGAGCGGCACGCCATCCTTCTTGATGGCGGAGACCATCGGCGGTAGCTGGTAGCTGTCGCCCGCGAGCCCGTCCATGCACTCCTGGAGCCGGGCGGCGGTGACGAGGTCGCAGGGCAGGGTCGCGAGCACCTGGCCCTCGATGTCCTGCGAGTCGGTCTCGGTGCCCAGCAGCATCTCGCCCTGGTAGCGCTTGTCGCCGCCCATGACCTCGTTCGAGAGCGAGGTACCCTTGCCTAGCAGGATCACCAGCAGGCCGGTGGCGTTGGGATCCAGCGTGCCGCCGTGGCCGACCTTCTCGATACGGAAGGTGCGCCGAATGCGGGCCACCACGTCGTGGGAGGTCAAGCCGGCAGGCTTGTCGACCAGCAGGAGTCCGTCGATCTTCCCGCTTCCGGCGAACGACGGACGGACGGCCGATGGCGGGGGCGGGCAGGCGCGGGGGGGCGTGCTTGACATGGGCGGGTGTTAACGGTAGGGACGTACGTTCAGGCGTTGTCGTCGCCGGACGGCGGCGCGGCTTCCGGTTCCTCCGCCGCTGCCAGGGCGGGATTCGCGGCGGCCAGCCGGGTCAGGACGTCCAGGACGTGGTCGCCCTTCTCGATCGATTCGTCGAGGTTGAACTGCAGGACGGGCGTGTACTTGAGCCGCATGTCGCGGTTGATCAGGCGCTGGAACTCGACATGGCGCTGCCCCAGCTTGCGGATCATCGCCGGCCGCTCGCGCTCGTGGCCGAGGATCGAGACGGAGACGGTCGCGTTGCGCAGATTGCGCGCCACGCGCACCTGCGT
>CAYPJN010000297.1:0-3896 GCA_964411055.1 uncultured Lentisphaerales bacterium
TTGAGCAGTCCCGCCGATTGCAGCACCAGCGGGCCGGCGCAGATGGCGGCGAGCGCCTTGCCGCTCGCCTGAAAATCCCGCAGCGCCCGCAGCAGGCGAGCGTCCTGCTGCAACCGCCGTGTGCCGCCCATGCCGCCGGGGATGGCGATCAGGTCGAAGCGCGCGGGATCAATGGCCGCCCAGGTGGTGTCGGCCGCCACCGTCACGCCGCGCGAGGCGGGCACCTCGCGCGCGGTGCCCATGGCCGCGGCCACGACCTCGATACGCGCGCGGCGCAGCACGTCAATGAGGATCACGCCCTCCATCTCCTCGAAGCCTTCGGCGAGAGGGATCAGTACGCGCATGTTTATTCTCCTGTTTTGTCGATGGAGTCGATTGATTCGATGGAACCGATTCCATCGAATCAATCGACTCTCTCGATTAGCTCGCTGAGCCCGTCTACCGCGCCAGCCTGCGGCGGGCCTGGCGGCTCAGCGGGGCGTCCCCTGCAGCCGGCGGTTGGGAACCGCCCGCGGCGGCCCGTCGGCGCTTCTGCCATAGGAGCTGCACGATGGCCAGCACCTGGCTCACCGTCCAGTAGAGCACCAGCGCCGAGGGCATCGAGTAGAACATGAAGAGCATCATTGCCGGCATCATCCACATCATCATCTTCTGCTGCGCGGGATCGCCCATGGCGGGCGTGAGCTTGCTCTGCAGCAGCATGGTACCGGCCATGAGGAAGGGCAGGATGTTAAGCGCCGGGACGAGCGGCAGCAGCCCCGGGAAGAGGTTCTCCGGCTCGCTGAGGTCCGCGATCCAGAGGAAGGGGGCGAAGCGCAGTTCGACGGCGCTGCGCAGCACCGTGAAGAGGGCGATGAAGACGGGAATCTGGATGAGCATCGGCAGGCAGCTCGACATCGGATTGACCTTGTGCTCGCGGTAGAGCGCCCAGGTCTCCTGCTGCAGCTTCTGCGGATCGCCCTTGAACTGCGCCTGGATCTCCTTGAGCCGCGGCTGGAGGGCCTGCATGCGCTTCATGCCCTCGGTGCTCTTGTGGGTCAGCGGCCAGAAGACGATGCGCACCAGTAGCGTCAGAAGGATTATGGCGACGCCGTAGTTCGGCAGCAGGGCGTGGAAGAAATTCAGCGTGGGAACCAGCAGGACGCAGAGCCACTTGAAAAAGCCGAACTGCATGATCTCGGCGCTCCTGGGGGCAAAATGGCCCAGGAGCGAGAGTTTCTTGGGGCCGACGTAGAGCGTGTAGCGGCGTTCGAGCGTGCCGCCCGCGGCGCCGATTCCGGCGGACGGGAAGCGGATCTGCGCGCTGATGTGCTCCAACTGCAGCGGGCCGCCTTCGCGGCGCCGCGCTTCGACGCGGAAACCGGTGTTGGTGGTGTCCTCGCACTTGAAGGCCTGCACGAAGAAGCGCGACTTGAGCGCGACCCACGCCTGCGGTCCGTCGATCGCCTTGGAGGCCGTCGGCGGGAGCCCCTCGGCCGAGGGCGCGCCGCCGCAGCCGCCGCCGCCGCGGCCGCCGGTGAAGAGTCTATTGAGGCGCGTGTCCCAGTGGAGCACCTTGCGGGCGGCGGCGCCGGCTTCCAGGGTGTCGAGGCCCAGCGTGTCGTTCTTGGAGAGTCCGCGGTGGATGGCGCCAAGTCCGAGACCGATTGGCGGGAGCGTGTAGGCGCTGTCGCCGGCGTTGACGAGGCGGTCGCGGACGGCGATGCGGTAGTCGGGCTGCAGCGTGATCTGCCGTTCGAGCGTCAGGCCGAGTTCCGGGTGGCGGCGCGTCAGCGTTGCCGAGGTGCCGTCCGCATGGGTCACGATGTCGTAGTCCGCCTGGGCGCCGAAGCCCGGCAGGTCCTTCAGCACCATGGCGGGGGCGGGCGTGAATTCGAGCACGACGGGCGGGCTGTCTTGGGCGACGGTGGAGCGGAAGCCGAAGAGCGTGGCGTCGCGGATGGCCCCCCCCTTGGAGGTGAGTGTCAGGCGCATCCTGTCGTTGACCAGCGTGGCGGTCGTCTCGGGCACGTCTGTGGCGGGCTCGTCGGGCGGCGCCTGCGTCTCGTCGGGCAGGGTGGCGGGTGTGGCGACGGGCGCGATCGCGGGGGGCGTGACCGCTGGGGGATTGGTCGCGGCGCGGAATTCGGCGGAGGACTGGGCCTCGGCGGTCAGCGCGGCGGGCGGGGTGTTGGTGGCGGCCAGCGCGTCCGCTTCGCGCGCGGCGGCCATGCGGATCCTGGCCTGCTGGTTCTGCTGGAAGAACCAGCCGAGCAGCAGCGCGGCGAGAGCAATGACGATGGCGATTTCCTGTTTGTTCATCAAGTGGTTCCTCACGTTCATCGGTGGTGGCAGGGCCGGGGGGGCGGCACGGGGTCCGGGCCGCAGGGGCCGAAGGGGTGGCAGCGCAGCAGCCGCCGTAGTCCCAGCCAGAGTCCGCGCGCCGGTCCGTGGCGCCGCAGCGCCTCGATGCAGTAGTTCGAGCACGACGGCTCGAAACGGCAGCAGCCGGAGAAGAGCGGCGAGAGCACGGCCTGGTAGGCCCGCAGGCCGAGGATCAGCATCCGGGCGATGAGGCGGCTCAGCATTCCGGCGCCTCCCGCCAGATGCGCGCCTTGCGGGCGAGCCGGGCGAATTCGCGGTCCACCTCGCCCCGCTTGACGCCGCCTATCGGGCGGCGTGCCAGCAGGATCAGGTCGACGCCCGGTAGCAGGCGGTGCTGGTTGAGGCGGTACGTCTCGCGCAGCAGGCGCCGCGCGCGGTTGCGGTCCACGGCGCGCCGGAATATGCGCTTGGTCGCCATCACTCCGACGTGCCCCAGACCGGTTCCATTGTTTCGCAGCCACATGACCAGATAGCGTCCCGCCTGGGTCTGGTTGCCGTCGAACGTGGCGCGGAAACCGGCCGATCCGAGGCGGCGTTGCCGCGGCAGCTGCAAGCCGCCCTCCGAGCCGGAGGGCGGCGGGAGTGGCGCCGCCGCGTGGTGTACGCCATTCCGCAGCCCGTCCATGCCGAACGGCGATCCTAGACGGCGGTGAGGCGGATGCGGCCCTTCTGGCGGCGGCGCGCCAAGACCTTGCGGCCGCCGGCGGTCGCCATGCGGGCGCGGAAGCCGATCTTGTGGGCGCGCTTGATCTTGGAAGGTTGCCAAAGTTGTTTCATGATGCAGGAGCCTCGTAAGGGATAACACGCAAAATGGGGGTGGTCAAAAACCAAAACAATAGCATACCTGCGGCACGATTCAAAACAAAATCGCATAGCGGCCGATGACAGCGCGTCGATGACGGTTGACAACGCCGTTGGTTTTGGCTAAACTGTTCACAAATGCAGGCGAAGTCTCTCATTCTGGTCGCGCAGGAAGCCGTCCGCGTAGCGGTACGGCTTCTCGGGGTTCTTGTAGCCCCGCGGGCGTCGAGGGAATGACCGGCTGCCGTCGTAGTTGCATAGCACGGGTTATTCACCAGATGCCCACACCGCAGCCCCGAGCGCGGCGTGGGTTTTTTGCATCAAGGGAAGGAACACGAAGATGAAGCGAGGAAAACAAGGCAGGCCCGTGCCGGAACGCACGGGCGCCCAGTGTCTGGTCGACGGGCTCGAGCGCGCCGGCGTCAAGGTCGTCTTCGGCTATCCCGGCGGCATGATCATCGACGTCTTCAACCTGCTGCCCGCCTCGCCGATGCACTTCGTCCTGTCGCGCCACGAGCAGGGGGCGGTGCACATGGCCGACGGCTACGCCCGCGCGACCGGCAGGACCGGATGCTGCATCGTGACCTCGGGCCCCGGGGCGACCAACACGGTGACGGGCCTGGCCACCGCGTACATGGACGGCATTCCGCTGGTCTGCATCAGCGGCCAGGTGCCCACCAGCATGATCGGCAACGACGCCTTCCAGGAGGCCGACATCACCGGCATCACCC
>CAYPJN010000298.1:0-3892 GCA_964411055.1 uncultured Lentisphaerales bacterium
GCCTGGAGGGCGACGCGCCCTCGGAGGCGAGCGTGGCCCGGTGGCTGACGGATGGCGCAGCGACCCTTCCACCGGTTGCCGGCGATGGATCCCTGCTGCCCGGGTTCGCGCCGCCTAGGGACGCGCCACCGGTAACGTATGAAACCACGGCCGCGGCATCGACAGCAGGCCGCGGGCCGCGTCCGTCCGCCTCGGCGCGCGTGGTCTGCCGCCTGCGCGCCGACGTACCGCGCTTCTTCAAGACCCACGTGCTGCCGACCGACTACAACGGCCTGGCCGAGGATGTCGTCAAGACCCTCCATTTCAGCGAGGCGATGCTGCTGGATGGCCAGCGGGAACTGGTGCAGGTGACGCGTGGCGAGGTCGAGCTGTTCAGCGGGGCGACCGAGCGGAGCCGCTTCGACGCGCGCCTCGAACCGCGCGAGATCGAGCGGCTGGCGCAGGGGTATCTCTTCGAACTGGACGGCCCCAATCCCGCCGTGATCCGCGACGGACTGCGCGGCCGGCTGCGGCAGGCCTACCACGAGCGCGGTCTGGAGGCGGCAGCCGACGACGGGCAGGTCCGCCGTGCGCTCAACCTCATCCTGGCGCTGCATCCCCAGGCCCTGAGAAGCACCATGAAGCAGTGCCTGTTCCGGTACGCGCCGGTCCAGGACACCTTCGGCCCGCTGCCGGAGGAGATCGCCTTCGCTGAGTCGCCTGCGGCATCCCGGTTCAACGCCTACGGCATCCTGCCGCCGGATCTGAACGAGTGGGAGCTGGCGTTTGCCCGCTGGCTCGACAACGACCTGACGGACACGGTCCGCTGGTGGCACCGGAACCTGCCGAACCGCCTGGAGTCGGTCTGTGTGGCGCTGCCGAGCGGCCGGGGCTACTTTCCCGATTTCGTCGTCTGCCTCAACGGCCGCAAGACGGGCGACGGCATCCTGCTGGTCGAAACCAAGGAACGGATCCACGACGCGCTCGCCGAGGAGAAGGTCGACGCCGCGCACCACTGCTACGGACGCCCCCTGATGCTGACCATCGAGGAGGGGCGGTTCCTGTCGATCCGCTTCAACCCGCAGACCCGCCGCAACGAGACGGACCGCGTGTTCGCGCTCGACTGGGCGGCGCTCTACGCCTGACACACCGCGCCTTCAGAAACGGATCGGCCTTCAATCCCGGAGAAGGCGACCGCGGCGCAGGCCGTCGTTCCTCCACGTACAACTGGCTGGTTCCCATGGAGGTGGGCTGAGCGCGGGGAGAGACGGAGGAATCGAGGCCCGGACGGACGGCGGCGGAGACGGTTGCTCTTTGTGCTGTTTGCACGCGGGCTTGTCAAACTTGAGCCGATCTGGCACGATCATTGCCGATGTGCGCATGCGTGGCATGGCCTTCATCGGGAAGGGTCTCTTTTGCCACCATGGCGGCTGCAAGTGGACTCCGCTGGAACTGTGCTGAAGCCTCCATGACTGTAGGGAGAGGATCTGCACCATGATGGCAGCGAAGAGCGCGAGACGCATACTAATCGCGGGGGCGGGGCCCGGAGGCCTGACTGCGGCCATGATCCTCGG
Source organism: uncultured Lentisphaerales bacterium (assembly GCA_964411055.1). Lineage (GTDB taxonomy): Bacteria > Verrucomicrobiota > Kiritimatiellia > RFP12 > JAAYLN01 > JAAYLN01. Next base: position 1,554 of record CAYPJN010000298.1, read on the forward strand.
CCGGCGCGGCTACGAGGTCGATGTCTTCGAGAAGGCCCCGAGGGTGGGCGGACGCAATGCCCGCCTCAGCCTGGGCGACTTTCATTTCGATCTGGGCCCTACCTTCCTCATGCTCAAGGATGTCCTGGACGAGGTGTTCCGGGAGGCGGGCGCCGAGAGCGGCAGCCTGCTGGAGTTCGAGCGGCTCGACCCGATTTACCGTCTGCAGTTCGACGACTGCCGCATCGAACCCTCCTCCGACCCCGAGAAGATGAAGCGCGAGATCGGCCGCGTCTTCCCGGGGCGCGAGGCCGCGTATGACCGTTTCCTGGCCCGCGAGAAGATGCGCTTCGACAAGCTCCTGCCATGCCTGCAGCGCCCGTACCCTACTCTGGGGTCGCTCTTCTGCGGGCCGCTGCTCAAATCGGTTCCGCACCTGGCGATCGGAAGGACGCTCTACGACCTGTTGAGCGCTTACTTCACGGAACCCAAGCTGAGCCTCGCGTTCACGTTCCAGGCCAAGTACCTCGGCATGTCACCCTGGCAATGCCCCGGCCTCTTCGCAATGATCCCCTACATCGAACACCGGTTCGGGATCTACCACGTGCGCGGCGGATTGAACCGCATCTCGGAGAAGATGGCCGAGACGGCCGCCAGGCACGGGGTTCGTGTCCATCTGAGCACTCCTGTGGGCCAGTTGCTGCTCGAGGGCCGGAAGGTGCGCGGCGTGCGCCTCGCCGACGGACGCGAGGAGCATGGCGACGCGGTGATCGTCAATGCCGACTTCGGCCACGCCATGAACAGCCTGGTGCCCGAAAACTTCCTGCGCAAATACTCACCGCAGCGCCTGCGGAAGAAACGCTTCTCCTGCTCCACGTTCATGCTCTACCTCGGGCTCGACAAGCTCTACGAGATGCCGCACCACGCGATCTTCTTCGCGAAAGACTACCGGCGGAACGTCGAGGATATCTTCGGAACGCGCAGGATCTCGGAGGATTTCTCGTTCTATGTGCACAACCCCAGCCTCCGGGATCCGACCCTCGCGCCTCCGGGACAGTCGGCCGTCTATGTGCTCGTGCCGGTCCCGAACCTGCGGGGCGCGACGGCTTGGGGCGACGAGGCGCCGCGGATGCGCGAACGGGTGCTCGATGCGATGGAGGCGCGCGCGGGAATGTCGGATATCCGCCGGCACATCGTCGCCGAGAAGATGGTCACCCCGCTCGACTGGGAACAGGAGTACAACGTATATGCCGGTGCGACCTTCAACCTGGCCCACGACTTCTTGCAGATGCTCTACTTGCGGCCGCGGAACCGCTTCGAGGAACTGGAAAACTGTTACCTGACCGGCGGCGGCACGCACCCCGGCAGCGGCCTGCCGACCATTTACCAGTCGGGTCTGATCGCGGCCAACCTGATCGACGCCGACATCTGAAAAGGTTTAATACGGGAATCGACGCAATGGACGAGACAACAACGGCGCTGCGCCTCACCACGCTGGAGGCCCGCATTCTGGGCGCGCTGATCGAAAAGGCTGTGACCACGCCCGAGTACTATCCGCTGACCGTGAACGCCCTGCTGGCCGCCTGCAACCAGAAGAACAACCGCAATCCCGTCCTGTCCCTCGACGAGCCCGCGCTCTCGGAAGGCCTCTACAGCCTCCAGAACAAGCATCTGCTGGAGTTCTTCTCCGGGGCCACGGCGCGCGTGCTCAAGTACCGCGAGCGGCTGACGGACGCGCTCGGCCTGGCGCCGGACGAGCGCGCCGTGATCTGCGAACTCATGTTGCGCGGGGCGCAGACGCCGGGCGAGTTGCGCAACCGCGCGGCGCGCCTGCATCCATTCGCCACGCTCGAGGAGGTGCAGGCGACCCTGGCGCGGCTGGCCTCCCGCGAATCCGGCGCGCTGGTGACCGAACTGCCGCGCCAGCCGGGACAGAAGGAGTGCCGCTTCGCGCACCTCCTCGGCGACACGCCGCCGCTGCCGGACAGCACCCCAGCCGCGTGTTCACCGCCGGCCGCACTCGCCGCCGTCATCGGCGAGGCGTCGCGGACGGCGGCCATCGAGGAGCGCCTGGCCCGGATCGAGGAGCAGGTGGCCGCCCTCCAGGAGCAGTTCGCCGCCTTCCGGTCGCAGTTCGAATAGCGGGCTTTTCCCGATTGCCTCTGCCGCTGAACCGCTGAACCGATTGCCCTTGTCTGCCGCCGGGCAAGTTGGTAAAGTAACTGTCTGGTTTGCTGAGGACGAAAGGCTCCGCGCATCATGAAGCAAGACATCCATCCCAACTACGACACGGCCACCATAACCTGCGCCTGCGGCAACGTCATCGAGACGCGCTCCACGGTCAAGGCGATGACGGTGAA
>CAYPJN010000299.1:0-3881 GCA_964411055.1 uncultured Lentisphaerales bacterium
ACGGAATGCCTGGCGGGTGGCGCGGCCATCGACGCCGGTGGCGAGCCGCTGCCGGCAGCGACACTCGACGTCTGCAAGGCGGCGGACGCCGTCCTGCTCGGCGCCGTGGGCGGTCCCAAGTGGGATGCCCTCGGCGGCAACCAGCGGCCGGAGAAGGCTCTGCTGGGGCTCCGCTCCGGACTCGGTCTCTTCTGCAATCTGCGCCCGGCCGTGCTCTTCCCGCAGCTCCGCAACGCCTGTCCGCTGCGTCCCGACATCATCGGCGACGGGCTCGATCTCATGGTCGTGCGCGAGCTGACGGGCGGGATCTACTTCGGCGCGCGCGGACGCAACGCGGCCGGGGATGCCGCCTTCGATACGATGAGCTACTCCGTGCCGGAGATCGAGCGCATCGCGCGCATGGGTTTCGAGATTGCCCGCAAGCGCCAGCGCCGCCTCTGTAGCATCGACAAGCACAATATCCTCGAAACCAGCCGGCTCTGGCGCGAGACCCTCAACCGCCTGGCGAAGGCGTATCCCGATGTGGCGCTCACGCACATGTACGTCGACAACGCGGCCATGCAGCTCGTGCGCAACCCGCGCCAGTTCGACGTGATCGTCACGGAGAACATGTTCGGCGACATCCTCAGCGACGAGGCCTCGATGATCACCGGCTCGATCGGCATGCTGCCCTCGGCGAGTCTGCGCCTGGACAACTTCGGCATGTACGAGCCGATCCACGGCTCGGCGCCGGACATCGCCGGCAAGGATATCGCCAACCCGATCGCGACGATTCTCTCGGCCGCGATGATGCTGCGCTACACGTTTGCGATGGAGGAGGAGGCGCAGGCCGTGGAGCGCGCCGTTTCGCATGTCCTTGACAAGGGGTTGCGCACCGCCGACATCGCCGCCAAGGGCGAGCCGACTGTTGGCACGCGCGCCATGGGCGCGGCGATAACCTCCGCAATCTAGCAGATCTTTTGCTATGCCCCACTGAGAACGGACATTTTCCTAGAATGTCATCATGCACCAACATCCGAACGACACTCGTCACGATTATCGTCATGTCCGGCACGGGCGGCCAGCGTTCGAGGCCGGTCAGCAGAACTCGGTCAGGCACGGACACAGTCGACGTTCGAGCCTGTCGGCACTCCACAAGAGCCGGCTGTACGGACTGGTTGCTGGCCTGGCGCTGGTCGTCTCGCTCGCGGTCAACCTGTACCAGCAAGCGGAAAACGACCGACTCCGCCGGGATGTCGTCGCCCTTGAGATCAGCCTGAGTGCGCGGGCGACGGAAAGCGCTGTCCTGGCCACAAATGCGCCGGCGAAGCCCGAAGGCGGCGCGTGCGCAGTCGAAGCCGCACCGGTGATCCAGACGATGCCTGACACGGCGACGGTCGAGGTCCAGGCGCTGAATCCGGACGCCGAATGGCGGCTATGCCGCTTCACGGCGGCCGAACTCGCGTCGTTGACCAACGCCATCACGCTCTTCCCGGACGGCATCCGGACGGTTCGCGACGAAATGGGCAAAATCGTTCATGAGGTGGATCCACTGACCGCCAAGCTGATTCAGGGCTTCCACCTGCTGGACAGCGGCCAGAAAGTCGATGCTGCAAACGTGTTCGAAAGCATTTTATCGGCTCTGCCCAACTGGCCGTATGGATACTTCTACCTCGCGCTGGCGACAGGCAGTCGCGACCACATGGAGATTGCCGCCGAGCGGTTTCAGGCTCTTGAGGATATGGGCGTGGCAACGCCCGAAACTGAGCTTTACCATGTTCTGGCGGCCTTGTTCCTCAAGCGCAGCGACGTGGCCGAGCGCTGGCTGGCGGCGCATAACAACAGGAAGCCTTTGGGCAGGATAAGGGTTGGTCCGCTCTACATTCCAGAATCGGCCTCCGCGAACATCCGCCGCGGCATCGAGGCCATTGAAGGCGTGCCGCTCCTGCGCGTGGTGGGGGCTGTCAAGTAGGGAGTGTCCAGGGCCTGTAATGGGGCAGTGGCGTAGGGGTGTGATGGGGCGTCGGTATGGAAAACGGGGCTGAAGCGCCTTGGTTGCTTCCGCCTGAAGGGAGCGTTGATTTATTGCGCCCCGTACCCTTTTCCAGACGATCATGAAGCAAGGTAGGGCGAGGCGTCCCCGCCGAGCCGCCATTTGGCACTAATATAACTGATTATGCCGTCCATCTGCGGCTCACCGGGACGGTTCGCCCTACCTTGCTCTATTGCGCCTGTATAAATCAACGCTCCCTTTAGCCGGAAGCTTGCGAGGGCCTTCAGGCCCGGGTACGCAAGGGAAAGCGTGTCTTCGTATTATCCCGCTTCCTCACGAGCCCGGCGGTATCACCACAGACACTTACCCTGGCCGCCTTCTTAAAGCCACTGCCACGAGACGACTTTCCAACGGCCTGTGTAAGCATCGCGCAGGACAATGGCCACGGCGCGCTGGATTGCCGTCTCCCGCCCGCTCGGAGCCGTCGTCTTGCCCGCCAGGCAGATAACGAAGACGTGCTGACGGAACGAGACGCGCTCCGCCAGCCCGCGGATCAGATCCTCCTTGCGGTCGTTGCCCAGACTATCCTGCCAGCGCCCCTCCTCGATACTGGCAAGCGCCGGATCGGCAAGGAACGTGGGAGAGACGCCGAAACCGAAGCCCAGGTCACCGACGCCGACCGGGAAGGATCCTTGATCGTACAGCGCGGATTTGGTCTCGAAATAGGCCCGCGTGAACCACTCTATTCCCGAACCGAGATGGACGGTCCGGTTGCTGGCGGTCAGCAGGGGAATGTCGGCGGCGATGGCCCCGACCACGTTGGTGTGCGTCGTGCTGAAATGCACCAGCCCGCGGACAGGGGTGTTGGTGGCGCGGGCCGTGAAGAACTCGAGGATTGACCCGGCGGCGAAACCGAACCCCCCCGCCGATCGAAGCGGGCGCGCGTCGGCGAGACAGATGGACTGCCAGAGGTTGGTCTCCGTGCGCGTCTGGTCGTTCAAGCCGCGAAAGCTTTCGGGCTGCTGGATGTAGCCGATGTCGCCGGCGCGGTCCAGCAGCCTGTTGAAGTGCGTCAGCGGCAGGCCCTGGCCGTAGGGCTTGTGCCAGGGGTTGCATATTACGTTGGTCGAGCCATCGAGCGAGCAGACAGGCTTCGGCCCCAGACTCTCGGCCCAAACGGGCGTGGCGCGGTCGGCGGGCAGGTAACGGTGCCAGTCCCCGCGGTAGCCGTTGCGCCGCGGGTCGTCGACCTCGTAGCCGCACGGCTCGGTGAACGCCAGCAGATTCGTTCGCGACTGTCGTCCATCGCCGCCGGGATGGTAGCCCGCCGCCTCGTCCACCCAGTGCTCGCCAAGCTTGACGCGCGCAAGTAGGTGTATCGTGTTGGTTATGGCGATGGTGGTCTTGACCCATACCGCCGGATTGACGGTCGGCTCGGGCAGATAGGTGGTGTAGGTGGCGATACCCAGTGGAAGGAAAAGGTTGGTCCGAGCCAGATATAAGACCGGCGGGGTGACGCCATCCGCGGGATTCGTGTCGTCATATGCCACCAGGCGGCTGGTGTCGGTGCCGGTCTCGGGCATGTAGCGTGTGTCGTCGCCGTCCGGTGTGGTGACGGCATGGGTAATCGGAACCGGGAAGGAAACATAGGGCGGTGGCAGGGTGAGCGTGAGGAACTCGCTGATGGTGCCCTGCGCCATGGCATCGATGCGGTTGCTGAAGGTGAACCCGAAGCGCTCCTCCGGGAAGATCACCCTGTTCGTCCAGTCGTTTCCGTCCAGGCCGGGGATTTCATCCGGCACCCAGTTGGTATAGACCGCGACGACAAGTTGCGCGTCGTCGGCCTCGCTGATGCGGTTGGTGGCGAAGGGGAACCAGAGCTCGACGCCGGGGGCATAGTGGTTGGGCT
>CAYPJN010000300.1:0-3853 GCA_964411055.1 uncultured Lentisphaerales bacterium
GTGCCAGCGCGAAGTCGATGGCTGCGAAAAGGCGCGCCCGGTGCTGCCCGAAGCCGTCCATCGCGCCGCAGCGGACCAGCGCCTCCAGCACGCGCTTGTTGACGAACTGCGCGTCGATCCGGCTGCAGAAATCGAGCAGTCCCTCGAACGCTCCGTTCGCCTCGCGCTCGCGCACGATCGCCTCGGCCGCCCCTTCGCCCACGTTCTTGATGCCGGCCAGGCCGAAGCGGACGCCATCGCCCTCGGGCGTGAAGCGGGGCGAGCTGCGGTTGACATCGGGCCGCAGAATCGGCATGCCCATGTCGGAGGCTTCGACGACGAAGCCGGGCAGCTTGTCGAAGTTGCCGATTTCCGAGGAGATCTGCGCCGCCATGAATTCGGCGGGATAGTTGGCCTTCATGAAGGCCGTCTGATAGGAGATCAGCCCGTAGCCCACCGAATGGGCCTGGTTGAAGCCGTAGCCGGCAAACGCGGCGATGTTGTCGAAAATCCGCTCGGCCAGCGGGGCGGGGATCTGGTTGGTCTGGGCGCAGCCTGCGACGAACTTGCCGCGCTCCTCGTCCATGATCTCCTTCTTCTTCTTGCCCATCGCGCGGCGGAGGAGGTCGGCCTGCCCGAGCGAGTAACCGGCCAGCACGTTGGCCGCGCGCTGCACCTGTTCCTGGTAGACCATGATGCCGTAGGTCTCCTTCAGGATCGGTTCGAGCAGCGGATGGTCGTAGCGGATCGGCTCGCGGCCCGTCTTGCGCGCGCTGTAGCTCGGCAGCATCTCCATGGGGCCGGGACGGAAGAGGGCGATGACGGCGATCAGGTCGTCGAGGTTGCTGATGCCTATCTCGCCGATGAGCTTGACCATGCCGGGCGACTCGAGCTGGAACACCCCCTTGGTGTCGCCGCGGTTCAGCAGGGCGTAGGTCGGCGGGTCGTTCTCGGGCAGGTGGCTGAGGTCGACCGCCACGCCGCGGGTCTGCCGGACCAGTTCCACCGCCTCGTGCAGCACCGTGAGCGTCTTGAGCCCGAGGAAGTCCATCTTCAGCAGGCCGCAGTTTTCGACGTCCTCCTTGGCGTACTGCGTCATCGGCGACCCCTCCTTGTCCTTCGTCAGGGGGACGATGTCGCTGAGCTTCGTGTCGCCGATGACCACGCCGGCCGCGTGCATGCCGACGTTGCGGTAGAGTCCCTCCAGCACGCGGGCGTGCGGCATGATCCGCGCGAGGTCGGGATCCTGGCGGCAGGCGGCCGCGAACTCGGGGTTCTGGTCGATAGCCTTCTGCAAGTTGATCTTGGGGTCGTCGGGGATCAGCTTGGTGAAGGCCATGGCCCGGGCCAGCGGGATCTCCAGCACACGCGCGATGTCGCGGATCACGGTCTTGGCGCCGAGCTGGCCGAAGGTGGCGATCTGCGCCACGCGTTCGGTGCCGTACTTGCGTTTGACGTAGTCGATCACCTCGCCGCGCCGGGTTTGGCAGAAGTCGATGTCGAAGTCGGGCGGGGAGACGCGGTCGGGGTTAAGGAAGCGCTCGAAGATCAGGTGATGCTTGAGCGGCTCGATCTCCGTGATCTCCATGGCGTAGGCCACGACACTGCCGCCGCCGGAGCCGCGCCCCGGCCCCACGGGGATCCCCTGCGACCGCGCGTAGCGCACGAAATCGGAGACCACGAGGAAATAGTCGAGGAAGCCCGTCTTCTCGATGATGCCGACCTCGAAGTCGAAGCGCCGCATCAGGGTGCGCTCGGCTTCATCGGCGGGATGGGCGACGTCGCCGATGCCGTAGCGCCGGCGCAATCCCTCGTGGGCGATGGCCAGAAGCTGCTCGCGGGGCGAGGTCTGGCCAGTCGGGTCGAATTTCGGATAGTGCGAGGCGCCCTTCCGGAAACGGTAGTTGCAGCGCGCCGCGATCTCGGCCGTCCGGTCGAGGGCGTCTTGATCGTCGGGGAAGAGGCGTTCCAGCTCCTCGCGCGTCTTGAAGTAGAAGTTGTCTCCCTCGTAGCGCATGCGCCGCGGGTCGCTCATGACCGTGCCGGTCTGGATGGCGAGCATGATCTCGTGCGCCTGGGCGTGCTCGCGGTGCAGGTAATGCACGTCGTTGGTCACGACGGTGCCGAGCCCCAGCTCGCGCGCGAGCTGCCGCATGCCGGCGTTGACGCGCTGCTGATCGGGGATGCCATGGTCCTGCATCTCGAGGTAGAAACGGTCGCGCCCGAAGATCGCGGCATATTCGCCGGCGGACTGCCGGGCCGCATCGAGGTTGTTGTCGACCAGGTGGCTGCTGACTTCGCCCTGCAGGCAGGCGGAGAGGGCGATCAGGCCGCCGGCATGCGCGGCCAGGGTCTGCTTGTCGATCCGCGGCTTGTAGTAGAAGCCCTCGATATGGGCGATCGTGTTGAGCTTGGCGAGGTTCAGGTAGCCCGCGTCGTCCGTGGCCAGCAGGACGAGATGGTGGTAGGGGACGTGCGGGTCGCGGCTGGCGAGCGGCGCGCGGGCGTTGATGTAGCACTCGCAGCCGATGATCGGCTTCACGCCGGCCTCTTCGGCCGCGTGGCCGAAAGCCATCGCGCCGTACATCACGCCGTGGTCGGTCATGGCCACGGCCGGCATGCCGAGCTCGGCGGCCCGGGCCATGAGCGGTTCGAGGTGGCAGGCCCCATCGAGCATGCTGTACTTGGTGTGCAGATGGAGGTGGACAAAAGGCTTGGACATGGTCACGGGTTCCTGAGCGCGGGCCACTCCCGGAGCATGGCCGCCGCGGCGGCGGCGAGTGCGCCTCCGCCTCCGAGCCGGGCATTGACCTCGTCAAGTCCGGCCAGGGCCGCCTCGCGGGCGGCTGGTTCGGTCAGAAAACGGTGCAACTGCCGGGCCAGCGCCTCCGGGGTCAGCGCCTGCTGCAGCAGTTCGGGCATCACGGTGCGCCCGGTGACGATATTGGCCAGGCCGACATGCCGCTGGCCGCGCAGGATCCAGCGCATGATCGGGTAGCTGAGCCAGGAAATGCGGTAGACGAGCACCGATGGGCAGCGCATCAGACTGGCCTCCAGCGTCGCGGTGCCGGAGGCGATGGCCGCTGCGCGCGCTTGCCGCAGCACCTCGCGCGCCTGGCCGTCGATGATTTTCAGGCGCGGTGGAAGCTCCGTGCAGCGCGCCATTTCCGCCTCGATGGCGGCGCGCATGCGCGCGCTCGCCGCCGGGATCAGGAAGCTGCAAGCGCCGGCCTGCCGCTCCAGCCGCACGGCAGCCGCTATCATCACCGGCAGGAGGGTGCGGATCTCGCGGTCGCGGCTGCCGGGCAGCAGGGCCACGCGGTGGCCTTCCGCCCAGGGCAACGGTGTCTCGGGGCGGGCGAGCGTCTTCAGCGCCTGGTCCACCAGCGGGTGGCCGGCGTAGAGCGGACGCAGCGTGGTGCGGTCGAAGCAAGCGGGCTCGAAGGGGAAGACCGCGATCAACTGATCTATGTTGCGCGCGATGGTGTGAACCCGGCTGCGGTGCCAGATCCAGACCTGCGGGCAGATGTAGTGCACCGTGCGGATGCCGCGCGCATGGGCGCGGGCGGCGAGCCGCAGGTTGAAGCCCGGGTAGTCGATCGTCAGCACGAGGTCGGGTTGCCAGGTGTCGAGTTCGCCGGTCATGCGCCGCAGCAGCCGGCTGAAGAAGCGCGCCTGCCGCAGTACTTCCCAGAAACCGATCACGGCCGTCTGGTCGCAGTGGAAGAGCAGCTCCAGACCCGCGGCGCGCATGGCGTCGCCGCCGATGCCGCGGAAGACGAGGGGTCGCGGGCTGCCCGCCCGCAGATGGCCCATGAGGGCGGCGCCGTAGGCGTCGCCCGAGGCCTCGCCGGCGACCGCAAGGATACGCAGG
>CAYPJN010000301.1:0-3843 GCA_964411055.1 uncultured Lentisphaerales bacterium
CTGGCTGGCGGGATGCCTTGATGCTGTCGTGGGTTGAAAAACTTCAAAGCTTAGCGGTTCCCTCCGCCGAAGGCGACAAATTTCGCCGACATGCGAATGCCATTTTGTCATGGCTTAGCACGGAAAGAACTGGTAAACTGACTTTCTTTTTCTCCGACTGACCCGGGATTGTGTTCATGGATGCGAATGCGCTGATTCTCAAGCAGGGGCTGGTGCTGCTGGCCGCGGGCATGGCGATCGTCTTTGTCTTCCTCTACGTTCTCGTGCTGGTGGTGCGCCTGACGGCGCTGGTCGTACCCAAGTTCAACCATCTGCTGCCGGATGCCGCCACCAATGCGCCCGCGCGCGCGCCCGCCGCGTCGCCCGCGGCAGCCAACGACCATGCCGCGATCGCGGCGGTCGTCGCCGCCGCCGCCCGCCGCCGCTGATTATCCTTTCACCCGTTCCCCCGTCTCATTCATATACATCGAGGAGTATCCCCGTGGCCAAGAAAAAGATCCAGTTCATGTGCACCGCCTTCCGCGACGGCTTCCAGTCCGTCTATGGCGCCCGCGTCTTCTCCCGCGACTTCATGCCCGCGGTCAAGGCGGCCTACGACGCCGGCATCCGCTGGTTCGAGGCCGGCGGCGGCGCCCGGTTCCAGTCCTGCTACTTCTACTGCCAGGAAGACGCCTTCGACGTGATGGACCTCTTCCGCAAGACGTGTCCCGAGGCCGACCTCCAAACGCTCTCTCGCGGCGTCAACATCGTCGCGCTCGACTCGCAGGCCTCGGACATCATCAAGCTGCACGCCGACCTCTTCAAAAAGCACGGCATCTCGTCGATCCGCAACTTCGACGCCCTCAACGACGTCGAGAACCTGAACTGGTCGGGGCAGTGCATCCACAACGCCGGCCTCAAGCATGAGGTCGCCATCTCGATGATGGGTCTGCCCCCTGGCGTCGAGAGCCAGGGCGCCCACACGCCGGAGTTCTACGCCGACCGCCTCAAGAAGGTCATCGCCGCCGGCATCCCCTTCGACCGTGTCTGCTTCAAGGACGCCTCGGGCACCTCGACGCCGCGCACGGTCTGCGAGACGATCAAACTCGCCCGCAAACTGGTCGGTGACGCGATCCACATCAAGTTCCACTCCCACGAGACGGCCGGCAACGGCCTCACCTGCTACCTGGCGGCCCTCGAAGGCGGCGCCGACGGCATCGACCTCTCGATGGCCCCGGTCTCGGGCGGCACCTGCCAGCCGGACATCATCACCATGTGGCACGCGCTGCGCGGCACCGACTACGACCTGGGTGTCGATATCGACAAGATCCGCCATGCCGAAGCATTCTTCAAGGAGGCCATGTCCGACTACTTCCTCCCGCCGGAGGCGATGGCGACGAGTCCCGAGATCATCTGGTCGCCGATGCCGGGCGGCGCGCTGACGGCCAACACGCAGATGATGCGCGACAACAACATGATGGACAAGTACGACGACATGATCGTCGAGATGTACGACGCCGTCCGCCTCGGCGGCTTCGGTACCTCGTTCACGCCGGTGTCGCAGTTCTATGTCCAGCAGGCGATCAACAACGTCATGTTCGGCAAATGGAAGAAGATCGCCCCGGGTTATGGCAAGATGGTGCTGGGCTATTTTGGCAACACCCCGGTGGCGCCCGATCCCGAAATCGTCAAGATCGCCGGCGAGCAGCTAGGTCTCGCCCCGACGATCACGCCGGTGCTGAAGATCAACGACGCCGATCCCAAGAAGGGTCGCGCCGCTGCCGAGAAGATGCTGAAGGATGCCGGCCTGCCCGTCACCGACGAGAACGTGTTCATCGCCGCCTCCTGCTTCGAGAAGGGCATCGCCTTCCTCAAGGATCCCGCCGGCGCGCCCAACGGCGTGCGCAAGATATCGTCGCAGCCCAAGGCCGCCGCCGCGTCCGAGGGCTGCACGGTCACGGTCAATGGCAAGGCCTACGGCGTGGTGCTCAAGGAGGGCAAGGCCCTCGTCGACGGCCGCGAGTATGCCGTCTCGGTCGCCGACGGCCTGCCTGCGGCGGCGCCCGCGGCTCACGTGGCTGCCGCCCCTGCGGCGCAGTCCTCCGGCGGCGGCGAGACGCTCACGGCCCCCGTCCCGGGCATCGTCCTGCGCCTCACGGCGGCCAGCGGCAGCGCCGTCAAGGCGGGCGACGAGGTGCTCGTGCTCGAAGCCATGAAGATGGAGATCCCCGTCAAGGCCGGTGCCGGAGGCACGCTGGCGCTCAACGTCGCCTCCGGCGACCGCGTCAACACGGGCGACACACTGGCGACGATCCGCTGAGCCTGCTCTGCGGGCCAATCACTCACGCGACGGGATGACCACCATGACTGACTTCAAGCGATGGGCGCTTGCCGCTCTCATCCTTATTGCCGCGGGCGCGGCGCGCGCGCAGCAGACGGACGGGATGGCTCCGGACACGGCGCAGCGCGCGGAAGCCGCGGAAGTGTCGACGGCTGCCGCGACCGAGACGCCCTCGGTGCTCGAGATGATCGGGCGCATCAAGGGCCTCTGGTCGACCACCGGCATCGCCGGATTCCTCCTCGAGGAGGATCCGGCCGACGAGGCGGATCCGGCACGGGCGGCCGCTCACAAGAAGACGGTCCTGCCCTTCGGTGCAGGGCAGTTCGCCATGATCTTCATCTGCCTGATCCTGCTCTACCTGGCGATCTTCAAGGAGTTCGAGCCGCTGCTGCTGCTGCCGATCGGATTCGGAGGGCTGCTCTCGAACCTGCCCTTTGCCGGTATCAACGCCCCTCCCGTGCTGGATGCCGCGGGCCAGATGCTTGAACCGGGCGGGTTCCTCTACTACATCTTCAATGCCGGCGTGGCGACGGGCATCTTCCCGATCCTGATCTTCATGGGCGTCGGAGCGATGACCGACTTCGGTCCGCTCATCGCCAACCCGCGCACTGCGCTGCTGGGAGCCGCTGCGCAGTTCGGCATCTTCTTCGCCCTCATCGGCGCGCTGGTTCTCAACGACTTTGTGCCCGGCATCCACTACACCCTGCGCGAGGCGGCCTCGATCGGCATCATCGGCGGCGCCGACGGTCCGACCGCCATCTGGCTGACCACCAAGCTGGCCCCGGACATCCTCGGAGCGGTCGCCGTGGCGGCCTATTCGTACATGGCGCTGGTGCCGATCATCCAGCCGCCGCTCATGAAGCTCTTCACGACCGATGCCGAGCGCAAGATCCGGATGAAGCAACTGCGGCCGGTCTCCAAGCTGGAGAAGGTTGTCTTTCCCGTCTCCGTGGTCATCCTCTGCGGGCTGCTGCTCCCCTCGGCCGTCACCCTGATCGGCGCGCTGATGCTTGGCAACCTCGCACGCGAGTGCGGCGTCGCCAACCGCCTCTCGGACACGATGTCCAACGCCCTGATCAACATTGTCACCATCCTGCTGGGCCTCTCCGTCGGTTCGAAACTGGCCGCCGAGAAGTTCCTGACGGCCCAGACCCTCGGCATCATCGTCATGGGCCTCTGCGCCTTCGGCGTCGGCACTGTCGGCGGCGTGCTGATGGCGCGCGTCATGAACCTCTTCCTGAAGGAGAAAATCAATCCGCTGATCGGCTCCGCCGGCGTCTCGGCCGTGCCGATGGCCGCGCGCGTCTCGAACAAGGTCGGGCTGGAGAGCGATCCGGGCAACTTCTTGCTGATGCATGCCATGGGGCCGAACGTCGCGGGTGTCATCGGCTCGGCCGTGGCGGCGGGCGTGCTCTACAAGCTCTGCGCCGGCTGATGGATGGTCACTCCGTGGCGCCGCCCAGTGCGGCGCCTTTTTTTTGCCCATCTCCGCGGCACGGTGCGACAGGCATTCCTGCCTGTCG
>CAYPJN010000302.1:0-3815 GCA_964411055.1 uncultured Lentisphaerales bacterium
CCTCGCCGGGCAGGCCGCCCGGAAGCTCCGCCTCGTCTTCCTCGACGTCGTCATCCTCGCCGGAGAAGTTCTCAAATAGGTATTTGCGCACGGCCTCCTGCGCGTCCTCCAGGCTCACGTTGAGCCCCAGCAGCACCTGGGCGGCAACGCCCTCGGCCTCGCGCAGCAGGGCCAGCAGCAGGTGCTCGGTGCCGACCAGCTCCTGCTGCATGGCGTGCGCCTCGGCCTGCGCGAGCTGGAAGATCTTCTTGGTGCGGGGAGTGTAGGTGCGCGCGCCCAGCACCTGCGTCTGGCCATCGCCCTGCCCGACCACCTTCTCCACCGCCAGGCGGATGTCCTCGAGCGCGACGCCCATGCCCTCGAGCACCTCGACGGCGACGCCCTCGCCAAGGGCCACGAGTCCCAGCAGCAGGTGCTCGGTGCCGATGTAGGGGTGGTTGAAGCGCTCGGCCTCCTTGGCGGCCAGCCGGATCGCCTTCTGGGCGCGTGGTGTGAAGTTCTGCATGGTGGTTGATTAGCTTTCAGAGCGGATTTCGGGGAACGAAGCGCACCGGCTCCAGGCTCTGGCGCAGCCAGTCGGCACGGCGCACGTCGCGCAAGTCCTGGTCGGCGGTCTCCAGGCGGAAACGTTGCTGCAGGTGGATGGGTTGGACTCCCAGCATCAGCTCGTCGACCCGCGGCACGCCCAGGTTGTCCAGCAGGCGCATCTGGACGCCGAGCCGCAGCGCCGAGAGGTAGTCCAGGGCCTCGTCGGAGGCGATCATGCGCGCCTGCTGCAGGATGGCGAGTGCCCGCGCCACGCAGTCATGCACTACGGCCGGGGCGTCGCGGAGCAGGCGCCGCCGCGCGAGCTGCTCCTGGCGGATCAGCTCGCCCACGTGCCCGGCCAGCGCGCCGAGAACCTCGTCCTCCCGCTGCCCCAGCGTGCCCTGGTTGGATATCTGGAAAAGGTGCCCGGCGGCGTCGGTGCCCTCGCCGTCGACGCCGCGAACCGTCAGCCGCAGCGCGGCCAGGGCCCGCAGGGCGGCGTCGAGATCCTCCGCCAGGCGCAGTCCGAGCAGGTTGACCATGAAACTGGCGCGCAGCCCCGTTCCGACGTTGCTCGGGCAGGCGGTGAGATAGCCCAGTTGCGGCGAGAAGGCGTACTCCAGCGCCGATTCCAGGCGCGTGTCGATGCTGTCAGCCAGCTCCCATGCGGCGGTCAGCTCCAGGCCGGGACGGATAACCTGGATACGCAGGTGGTCCTCCTCGTTGACCATGATGCTGGCCCCGGGGTCGCCGCCGCGGATCAAGGCGCCCCCGCGCCCGCGGTCGATCAGTTCCTTGCTGACAACACGCCGCTCGTGCAGCAGCGCCAGCTCCTGCGGATCGCCGTCGCCGCCGCGCCCGCCGACCACCGAGGGCGCGGTCAGCGCCCGCGTCTGCTCGACGGCGGCGAGGATCGCGCCGAGCACCGCGAAGTGGCCCTCCTCGTCGTTCCAGTCGGGGAAACGCGCGCCCGAGAGGTTGCGGGCGAGGCGCACGCGGCAGCTTACGACGACACCGTCATCGCGCGGAAGGGCGGGAGGCGCGCGGCGGCGCGACTGCAGCAGCCTACGCATGGCGCCTCCGCGCGCCGGCCGGCGGCGCCTCCGGCCCGTGGCCGAGCGCGCGCAGCTCGTCGCGCAGGCGCGCCGCCTGCTCGAACCGCTGTTGCCCGACGGCCTCGGTCAGCGCCGCCTCGAGCCGCTGCCGCGCGGCCGCCATGCGCGCCTGCCGCGGGATTTTGCCCGTGTGCCGGTCGCCGCGGTGCATGTCGCGCAGCACCGGCTGCAGCTCGCGCGCAAAATGGTCGTAGCAGCCGGCGCAACCGAGCCGCGATCGCTTGCGGTACTCCTGCCGGGTCATCCCGCATCCGGGACACGGCGTCTCCCCGTCGACGCGGGAATGGCGGCCCGCGGCGGAAGGCAGCGAGAAGGCGGCGCCCAGTAGAATCTCGACCATCAGCGACGGCGTTGCGTCGTCATCCGACGGAACCTGGCGCCGTCTGGCGCACGCCTGGCAGACAAAACGCTCGCACACCGCGCCGTCCGTCGTCTCGCGGATGACGGTCTCGGCCTCGGCAAGATGGCATATCTCGCATTTCATGGCGTCAAGCTGGCGTTCCTGTAACTTGGCATACTATACCACACGCCCGTTGCGCGGGACAGCAGATTCCAGGCGGATTCCGGGCTGAGCCCAGACCGGCTCGTCGCAGTCTCGCAATCGAGTTTAGCAGAAGGCTTCCACCCGCGTCCAGCCGCGCAGTGCGTTTGCAGTTACGGCTCGTCAGCCACCGGAACACAGCGTATAATATGGATTTTAACATGTGCAGGCGTCAGGCCTGACGGGGACGAAGCGGACACGATGAACCTACTCAAGGGCCTTTTCGGCACCAAGACCGAGCGCGAAATCAAACGGCTGCGTCCGCTTGTCGACCGCATCAACGCGATCGAGGCGGACTACCAGGCGCTGGACGACGCGGCGCTCAAGGCCAAGACGGCGGAGTTCCGCGCGCGGCTGGCCGACGGCGCGACGCTCGACGATCTGCTCTGCGAGGCCTTCGCGGTGGTCAAGAACACCTGCCGACGCCTCTGCGGCACCACGCGCCAGGTCTGCGGGCACGACCTGACATGGGAAATGGTGCCCTTCGACGTGCAGCTTCTCGGCGGCATCGTCCTGCACCAGGGCCGCATCGCCGAGATGCAGACCGGCGAGGGCAAGACGCTGGTGGCCACACTGCCGCTCTACCTGAACGCCCTGCCGGCCAAGAACGTCCACCTCGTCACGGTCAACGACTACCTCGCGCGCCGCGACAGCCAGTGGATGGGCGCGGTCTTCGAGTTCCTCGGACTGACCGTCGGATGCATCCAGAACGACATGAGCCCCGCCGAGCGGCGCGCGCAGTACGCCTGCGACATCACCTACGGAACCAACAGCGAGTTCGGCTTCGACTACCTGCGCGACAACGGCATGGCGGTCGACCCCGAGCAGCTCGTCCAGCGCGGTTACCACTACGCGATCGTCGACGAGGTCGACAGCATCCTGATCGACGAGGCGCGCACGCCGCTGATCATCTCCGGGCCCGCCGCCGTCTCCACCCACCAGTTCGACGACCTTAAACCGCGCATCGAGCGCCTCGTGCGGATGCAGCGCGACCTGTGCAACGATCTGGCGCGCGAGGCCAAGGCGGCCTTCGATACCGGCGACACCGACCGCGCCATGGAGCGCCTCTACCAGGTCTACCACGGCATGCCCAAGCACAAGCAGTTCCTCCACCTGCTGGAGGATACCGCCATCCGCAAGCTGCACGAGCAGGTCGAGAGCATGATGCTCACCGAGATGCGCAAGGAGCAGGCGCGCGCCCTTTGCGAGAGCCTCTTCTTCACGATCGACGAGCGCAGCCGCGAGGTCTCGCTCACCGACAGCGGCTGCGAGAAGCTCAACCCCGCCGATCCCGAGATGTTCGTGCTGCCCGACATCGTCGGGGCCATGTCGGCGCTCGACGGCGACGCCGCCCTGACCGGACCGGAACGCACCGAGCGCCGCCGCCGCATCCAGGCCGACTTCATGGCGCGCAACGAGCGCGTGCACAACTGCAACCAGCTCCTGCGCGCCTACTGCCTCTACGAGCGCGACGTCGAGTACGTCGTCCAGGAGAACCGCGTCCTGATCGTCGACGAGTTCACCGGCCGCATCCTGCCGGGGCGCCGCTGGAGCGACGGCCTCCACCAGGCCGTCGAGGCCAAGGAGGGCGTGCAGATCGAGCGCGAGACGCAGACGCTGGCGACGATCAC
>CAYPJN010000303.1:0-788 GCA_964411055.1 uncultured Lentisphaerales bacterium
GCCGCCGCGCGTCCGCCGCGCCAGTCCTTCTTCGATGGGCCGTCGACGGTCTTCTGCGTGGCGGTGTAGCTGTGGATCGTGGTCATCAGGCCGGTTTCGATCCCGATGCCCTCCTTGATGATCACATGCACCAGCGGCGCCAGGCAGTTGGTCGTGCAGGAGGCGTTGGAGACGATGTCGTGCTTGGCGGCATCGTACTCCTTCTCGTTGACGCCCATGACGATCGTCTTGACCTCGCCCTTGCCGGGGGCCGAGATGATCACCTTCTTGGCGCCGGCCGCGAGGTGGCCCTTGGCCTTCTCGCTGTCGGTGAAGAGGCCGGTGGACTCGATGACGTAGTCGACGCCCAGGGCCTTCCAGGGCAGTTCCGCGGGATTCTTGGTGGCCATGACGCACTTGATCTCGTGGCCGTTGACGACGAGCGTGTCGTTGTCCTCGAGCTTGGCGTCGCTCTTCTTCGTCTCGACGGCATGCTTGAACTTGCCGTGGATCGAGTCGTATTTCAGCTGGTAGGCGAAGTAGTCGGCGTCGGTGGAGATATCCACGACCGCGACGACATCCAGCTGGCCCTCGCCCTTGCCGAGCAGACCCTGGTCGCAAAGCGCCTGGAAAACCATGCGGCCGATGCGGCCGAACCCGTTGATACCAATCTTGATTGCCATTGTGCGTTCTCTCTCTTTCACCTTGCTGGGACTGATGCCCGGATGGCATCCGATCCGCAGATTCACTATTAGAGGCGCATGCAAAAAACCCTGCAAGCGCCGGCAATCAGGGTTCAGGAAGCCAGG
>CAYPJN010000303.1:798-3807 GCA_964411055.1 uncultured Lentisphaerales bacterium
TGATAACGCCCACTGAACCCTGAACCCTGAACCCTCCGCTTGCACAAACCGGAGGTTTTGCAAGCGCCTTGATAGTAGCAATTGTGATCCCCGGACGTCAACCTAGTAGCCGAGCGCCCAGGTCTGCTCGATAGGCATGGCGGCCGTCTCGCTGATGAAAACGTCGGTGCGCAGCGTCTGCAGGAGCGAGCCGGGGATGCGCGGGGTCACGGGGCCGTGCAGGCAGAGCCGCGTGGTGAGACGCTGCCAGCTTGACACGGTGCCCTGGATCGAGATGCTGTGCATGTCCCAGCGGTGGTGGCAGGCGATCGCCTCGGCCGGGCCGACGGTTGCCGCCTTGGGCGGGACGCGGGCCAGGTCGCCGCTGGCGCCGAAGCATCCGTGCAGGGAATTCTGGGCCAGGGTGAAGGGGCTGAGCGTCGCGATGCGCGCCTTGGCCTGCTTCCACGCCTCGAGCGGCAGGTCGAACTCGGGGGCGTCGGGATCGACAAAGGCCAGGTGGCCCGTCCAGCCGGGGCCGAAGTAGGCGATCTCGGCCCCGCCGAGGTCCTCCATCATCTTGCCGTAGACCGGCAGGTTCTGGCGCGTGAAGCCGACAAACTGTTCGCGCGGCGGCCGCAACGCCGGGTCGATCTCGTTCCAGAAGAATTGCACCATGGCATGGGTGAAGCCCCATTCCCAGTCGGGCGGGGCTATATTGCCGTCCTGGTCGGCGTACTCGTCCATGGCGAAGGCCCAGACGTGGTGGCAGTCGATCCGCGCGGCATTGAGCATGTGGGCGACATGCCGGTAGCCCGGCCAAGGGTTGGGCAGCAGGAAGACGCAGCGCCGGCCCTCGTCGCGCGCGCGGACGATGCGCCCGATGAGGTCGCTGAACCAGAGGAAGGTGATCTCCTCGCCCGGCAGGATGCGGATTTTGACGTCGGGATTCTCGTGTCGGACGAGTTCCTCGCGGGTCAGACGGCGGCAGCGTTCGATCACGTCGAGGTCGCGGAAGGGGACGTGGGGCGAAGGCTGGTAGTTGAAGGGTGTCATATGGTCTCCCCATCGGCGGCGCGGCGCGCCGCCTCGAGTGTGTTGCGCATCAGCATGGCGATAGTCAGCGGACCGACCCCGCCCGGCACTGGCGTGATGCAGCCCGCGACCTCGCAGGCCGAGGCGAAGTCGACATCGCCCGCCAGCCGGTAGCCCTTGGGGGCCGCGGCGTCAGGGACCCGGTTGACCCCCACGTCGATCACGGCCGCGCCGGGCTTGATCATCGCGCCGGTCACGGTTTGCGGGCGGCCCGCCGCAACTACCAGGATGTCCGCCTGGCGCGTGTGGAAGGCCAGGTCGCGCGTGCCCGTGTGGCAGACCGTGACGGTGGCGTTGCCGCCCTCGGCCTTGCGCATCAGAAGGTGGGCCACGGGCTTGCCGACGATGTTGCTGCGCCCGACGACGACGGCATGGCGGCCCGAGGTCTCGATGCCGCTGTCGACCAGCAGCCGGATGATGCCGTGCGGCGTGCAGGGCAGGAAGCATGGCAGGCCGATCATCATGCGCCCGACGTTGACCGGCGTGAAGCCGTCGACGTCCTTGGCGGGGCTGATGGCCGCAACGGCCGCATGCTCGTTGATCTGCCGCGGCAGGGGCAGTTGCACGAGGATGCCGTGGATCGCCGGGTCGTCGTTGAGGCGCCGGATCACTTCCAGCAGTTCGGCCTGCGTGGCCGCGGCCGGCAGCCGGCACTCGCTGGACCGGAAACCGATGGCCGCGCAGGCGCGCTCCTTGGCGGTTACATAGGATACCGAGGCCGGATCGTCGCCGGCCAGCACCACCCCCAGACCGGGAACGACGCCCGCGCGCTCCGTCAGCATCCTTGCCTGCCGGGCCGTCTCATCCGTCAGCCGCCGGGCCACCTGCCTGCCATCCAGAATGCGCGCCGCCATGGGGGGTCTCCTGCTAGAAGCTGCCCCCGAAGACCGCCCGGAAATAGGGGGCGTTGTCGAGGTCGAGCGTGTCCTCGCCCGCGTCGTTCTCCGCGGTCAGAGAGCGGTTGACCAGCAGGCCGCACTCGAGCCGCAGGTTGAAGCTCTCGCCGAAGGCGACCTGCAGTCCGCAACCCAGTTTGATGTCCTCGACGGTCAGCAGGTCGGGATCGCCATCCTCGCCCGACATGCCGTAGGATGTGTTGCGCCAGCCCGCGGTGCCGAGGATTCCGAACGGGCCGACCTGCAACAGCGCCGTTGATTCCGGCAGTGCGAAAATCAGTCGGAAGGCGTCTGTCGGTTCCCATCCGAGTCCCACGAGCGGCATGAAGGGCATGTTCCACCCCGGGCGGATCTCTGCTCCCAGCAACCAGGAGAACTGCGGGTTGACGGTGTAGTAAAATTCGGTGTGGAAAGGCAGGGCGAGACCGTCGCCGAGCGCCTCGGCGTCCGCGTAGAGGCCGGGGCGCGCCCCTACCTGGAACGAGAGCCCGTTCAGGTAGCGCCACGTCCAGTCGGCCTGCAGCGGCAATTCGATCAGCCCGGTCGGCATGATGGCGAGGTCGGCGTCGTCCAGGAAGAGCAGGCTCTTGAAGCGCAGGTTGACATCCAGGTCGCCCAGCAGCAAATTGCGCCATTGGGCCAGGTTGTAGCGCGAATCGATCTCGATCAGGCTCACCTCCTCCGCGTTCCGGTCGGTGCCTGCGCCGGGAATATACATCAGGCTGAACCAGCGCAGGGGCTCGACCGGCGGATCGAGGAATGGCGAGTAGAGATCCGGCGGCACGAGACCGCGCGCGGCGCCGGTGTCCTTGGCGCCAGTCGCCGTCCGCGCCGGGCCTGGCGCCGCCGGCTGCCGGACACGCTGAGGCGCGGCGGCGGGGCGACGTTGCGGCGCCGGGCGCGCCGGACGGTTGGCGGCGGGCGGCGCCGGGCGCGCCGGCGCCCCCGTGTCCTCCCATGCGCCGCGGGCGCATAACACGGAGAGAATCAGCAGGGAGATGGCAAGCAGGGGTCTTGGAAACATCGGAGCTCCATCGAT
>CAYPJN010000304.1:0-3806 GCA_964411055.1 uncultured Lentisphaerales bacterium
ATGAGACTGAAGTGGAATCCATCGCTTAGAAAACGCTCGTTGCTGACCCTGCTTGACGTTTCTGACACGGAGATGCTGGATCTCATCGGCCTGGCCATGGCCCTCAAGGCGCGCCGCCGGGCCGGCGTGCGCGGCGACCTGCTGCACCGCCGCCAGATCGCGCTGATTTTCGAGAAGAGTTCCACGCGCACGCGCTGCGCGTCGTCGGTGGCCGTCCGCGAGGAGGGCGGCTCGGCCGAGTACCTGGCCCGCAACGACATCCACCTCGGATCCAAGGAGTCGGTCGCCGACACGGCCCGCGTGCTGGGGCGCATGTTCGACGGCATCCTCTTCCGCGGCTTCTCGCAGCGCGTGGTCGAGGATCTCGCCCGTTATTCGGGCGTGCCGGTCTGGAACGGACTGACAGACGACTTCCACCCGACGCAGGTGCTGGCCGACCTGATGACCATCCAGGAGAATTTCGGCCGCCTGCGCGGCCTCACGCTGGCCTATGTCGGCGACGGGCGCAACAACGTGGCCAACTCGCTGATGATCGGCTGCGCCAAGGCGGGAGTGAACTTCGTGAACTGCACGCCGCCCGAACTGATGCCCGCGCCCGAACTGGTGGAGCAGACGCGCGCCATCGCCGCGCACAACGGCGCGACCATTGTTGTCGGCCACGATCCCCTCGCCAGCGTGCGGGGGGCGAACGTGCTCTACACCGACGTCTGGGTCTCGATGGGCGAGGAGGATCAGAAGGCCAGCCGCATGGCACTGCTGGCTCCCTACCAGGTCAACGCCCGGCTGATCGAGGCGACGGGCAACGGCGGCGCCGGGCTGATCTTCCTGCACTGCCTGCCGGCCTTCCACGACGACCAGACCGTCGTCACGCGCGAGACCGGCGCGCTCGAGGTGAGCGACGAGGTCTTCGAGGCGCCCTATTCGAAGGTCTTCGACCAGGCGGAGAACCGCATGCATACGATCAAGGCCCTGATGGTGTCGGCGCTGGCGGATCCGGAAGCGTGCTGATACCGGCGGTGCACCAAGGAGGAACAGGCGATGCGCAAGAAGATGATCGACATTTCCTGGGACGCCTTCCGTGCGCTCCCCGTGGCCGAGAAAGTGCCGTACCTGAGCCAGAACGGCGGCATTCCGTACCACACGCTCTTCGCGCAGCAGTTCGACCGTCCGCTGCTCGAACGGCTCGGCACGCTGGCCAACAGCATCCGCACGATCGCCAAGACCCGCTCGGGCATGGACTTCCTGCGGCAACTGATCAGCCACAAGCGCGCCATGCTCTACTTTTCCCAGCCGAGCTCGCGCACCTTCCTCTCCTTCTACTCGGCCTGCCAGATCCTCGGCATGCAGATGGGCGAGGTGCGCGACACCTCGACCTCGTCGGAATTCAAGGGCGAATCGTGCGAGGACTCCGTACGCACCTTCAGCTCCTATTTCGACATGATCATCATGCGCTCGCCCGAAAAAGGTCTCGCCGAGCGCATGTCATGGGTGCTCTCGAACTCCGAACGCCCGATTCCCGTGCTCAACGCCGGATCGGGCCAGGACCAGCACCCGACCCAGGCGCTGCTCGACATCTACACCCTGCAGCGGAGCTTCGAGCGCGCCGGCGGCCTGCGCGACCGCACCATCGTCATGGTCGGCGACCTCGCGCGCGGCCGCACGGTGCGTTCGCTTGCGCAACTGCTGACCAACTTCCCCGGCATCCGGCAGGTCTTCGTCGCGCCCCCGGTCTTCCAGATCGGGCAGGACATCCAGGATATCCTGCGCGCGAAGGGCGTCGACTTCGAGCTGACGGGCGACTTCCACAGCGTCCTGCCCCAGGCCGACGCGGTTTACATGACCCGCATCCAGGACGAGTGGGACGACGAGACCCACCCGAGCCGCGCGGTCGACATTTCCAACTTCAATTTCGGCCTGCGCGAGCTGGCCCTGATCAAGCCGCAGACGGTCATCCTGCACCCGCTGCCGCGCCGCGACGAAATCTCGACGGACGTCGACCGCGACCCGCGCGCGATGTACTGGCGGCAGATGCGCAACGGCATGTGGATCCGCGCGGCGCTGATCGCCCTGACCTTCGGATGCGAGAACCGCATCCTCGAGTTCCACTGCGCCAACGTCTAGCCAGGCCGCGAGGCGAGGAACCGGTGCGGATCCATTTGACATGGCGCGGAGGGCTCGCAGGGCTGCTGTTGCTGCTCGCGGCGGGCTGCGCCTCCCCGCTGCCGCCGCCGGGCGCGCAGTCGGCCTGGCGCGTCGGGCCGCTGCTTGAAGGCGCGCGGCTCGAGTCGGGCGACCGCCTGCTCGCCGTGCGCCCCCTCTACAGCCGCGAGACGGCCGGCGCAGAGCCGTTCCGCCGTGTGACCGACATCCTCTGGCCGCTGGGCACCTTCAGTCGGCGCGACGACCGCCTCAGTTGGCGCTTTTTGCTGTTCTACGGCACGGGCGACGAGGCGCCCGAGGCCAACGGCGCCTACCGCTTCCGCCTGTTCCCCATCTACTACCAGGGCCGCACGCGCGCGGGCGACTCCTACGCCGCGCTCTTCCCCCTCTACGGTGAAATCCAGGACTTCCTGGGATTCGGCGAGGCCCATTTCGTGCTCTTCCCGCTCTACGGCACGGCCCTCAGCCGCGAGACGCGCACGCGCACCGTGCTCTGGCCCTTCTATCTCACCCGCCACGGGCCGACCATCGACCAGCTCCGCCTCTGGCCGTTATACGGCGAACGGCGCATGCGCGGCCGCAACGCCCACACGCGCCACTTCGTCCTCTGGCCGCTCTGGAGCGACATCCGCATTGAGAACGAGGCCGTCCGGGGCGACGGCTTCGTGCTCTTCCCGCTCTTCGGACGCTCGCGCTTCGAGCGGCCCGCGCGCGGGCCGGAGGAGGGCTGGTCCCTGCTGCCGCCCTTCTTCAGCTCGGTGCGCGGCGCGGACGGCTACCGTTCCCTGCGCGCGCCCTGGCCCTTCATCCGGCAGCTCGACGACCGCGACAAGCGCGAGCGCCACTGGTGGCCGCTCTACGGCAGCACCACGAATGCGTTGCGGCGCGACTGGTACGCGCTGTGGCCCGTCTTGTCGGGCTCGGTCGAAGCGCACCCGCGGGAAACCGTCCGGCAGTTCGCGGTGACCCCGCTCTTCTTCCGCGAGCGGCGGACCGAGCGGCCGGCCGCGTCCGGGGCGCCGCCCCGCGTGACGGACCGCTACGACCGCCTCTGGCCGCTCTACTCATGGCAGCGGAACGCCCAGGGCTCGCGGCTGAGGATACCCGAGCTGAGCCTCTTCCGGCGCAGCGCGCCGATTGAGCGCAACTGGGCGCCCCTCTGGTCGCTCTTCGTCCGCCGCCAGCGGGCCGACGGCGCGCGCGTGACGGATCTGCTGTGGGGGATGGCGGCCTGGGGCCGCGACGCGCGGCAGCGTTCGTTCGTGCAGGCGCTGTGGGCCTTCCGTTTCACCGCTTCCGGGGGAGATGAGGACGTCCAGGACGCGCCGCCCGCCGCGGCGGAGGAGGCGGCGGCGGAGGAGGAGAACCAGCCATGATCATGCGCGAGCCGCATGCGCTGCCGCCGGCGCGCAACGCCTTCCAGGAGCTGGGACGCGAGAGCCTGATGGTCGTCGGCGAGACCGGCCGCTGCGGCATGCTCCTCGCGCAGGCGTTCGCCGCCGCGCGCCACCTCTTCACCTCGTCGCGCATGCGCCAGGAGACCGTGGCGCAAATGTACGTCGCGGGCATCCGCAGCATCCCCGTCATCACCATCGTCGCCGTCTTCACGGGGATGATCCTCTCGCTCCAGACCGGCCTGGCGCTGA
>CAYPJN010000305.1:0-3793 GCA_964411055.1 uncultured Lentisphaerales bacterium
TGCTTCTGGCCGGCCTGGAACTCCTGTGTACCTGATTCCACGGATGTAGACGAAAGGTTGCATGCTATGCCCCGTGGAATCCATCCATCGGGGTTTTTTTGTTTCCAGGTTTGAACGGTAAAGGAGAAGGCGAATGGAAGACGGTATGCAGGAAGGCGTGCAGATACGTTTCTTCGACACCACCCTGCGCGACGGCGAGCAGGCGCCCGGGTACAGCATGAACCTCGAGGAGAAGGTTCGCATGGCGCTGCAGCTCGAGACGCTGGGCGTGGATGTCATCGAGGCGGGCTTCGCCATCGCCTCGCCGGGCGATGCCGAGGCCATCGCCGCCATCGCGCGCGCCGTGAAGCAGTCAACCATCGCCAGCCTTTCCCGCGCGCTGGAGAAGGATATCGACGCCTCGGCTCGTGCCCTCCGCGAGGCGGTGCATCCGCGCATTCACACGTTCATCGCCACGAGCGACCTGCACCTGCAGTACAAGCTCAAGCTCTCCCGCGAACAGGCGCTCGACCAGGCGCGCCGCATGGTGGCCTACGCGCGCAACCAGTGCGCGGAAGTGGAATTCAGCGCCGAGGACGCCTTCCGCTCCGACCTCGACTTCCTCTGCCGCGTGGCCGAGGCGGTCATCGATGCCGGCGCCACGGTCGTCAACCTGCCCGACACCGTCGGCTATGCGACGCCGGACGAGTTCTACGCCATGGTCCACGCCGTGCATACGCGCGTGCCCAACATGCACCGGGCGATCCTCGCCGTGCACTGCCACAACGACCTCGGGCTCGGCGTGGCGAACTCGCTGGCCGGCATCCGGGCCGGCGCGCGCCAGGTCGAGTGCACGATCGGCGGCATCGGCGAGCGCGCCGGCAACGCGGCCCTCGAGGAGATCGTCATGACGCTGCGCACGCGCGCCGACCGCTTCGGCTGCACCTACAACATCCGGACGGAGGAGATCTTCCGCACCGCGCGCCTGCTCGCGTCGATCACCGGCGTCAAGATCGCGCCCAACAAGCCGATCGTCGGCCAGAACGCCTTCGCCCACGAGTCGGGCATCCACCAGCACGGCATGCTGGCGAACGCGCGGACCTACGAGATCATGACGCCCGAGTCAGTCGGCGTGCTCAAGACGGCCCTCGTGCTCGGCAAGCACTCGGGCCAGCACGCCTTCCGCAAACGGCTCGCCGAACTCGGCTACCAGCCGACGGAAGATGAGCTGCGCGACCTCTTCGAGGCCTTCAAGGTGGTCGCCGACCGCAAGAAGACGATCGAAGACCGCGACCTGGTGGCCCTCATGGAGAGCGCCCGCGCCGCCGTGGCCGACCCGAAGAAGATGTGGGTGCTCGACAGTTTCGTCGTCAACAGCGGCAACCGCATGACCAGCACGGCCTGCGTCACCCTCCGCAAGGGCAAGAAGAAGCACCAGGAGGTCGCGACCGGCGCCGGGCCGGTCAACGCCTCGCTGCGGGCCATCGAGAAGATCATCCGCCACCCGTTCATCCTCGAGGAGTACCAGTTGCAGGCCGTCACCGAGGGCCGCGAGGCGCTCGGCGAGGTGCTCGTCAAGATCTCCGACGAGACGGGCTTCTACCGCGGCCGCGGAGTCAGCACCGATGTCATCGAGGCGTCGATCCTCTCCTGCCTCGTCGCGGTCAACCACATGCTGGACGAGAACACGGCGGCGAACGCGCTCGGCGCGGGCACCGCCGTCCTGAACCGCGCGGCAATCACGCCCGCGCCCGACGCCCAGGCGGAATCTCGACCGAAGAACGCGTGACCAACGGCCCCCCGCCGGGGCGCATCGAAAGGCAAACCACATGAGCATGACACAGACACAGAAGATCCTCGCGCGCCACGCGCACCTGGACTCGGTCCGGGCCGGCCAGTTGATCATGGCCGACCTCGACCTCGTACTGGGCAACGACATCACCGCGCCCGTGGCCATCCGTGAGTTCGCCAGGTTCGGCAAAGCGCGCGTCTTCGACCGCGACAAGGTGGCGCTCATTCCCGACCACTTCACGCCCAACAAGGACATCAAGGCCGCCGAGCAGTGCGCCTGCCTGCGGGCCTTCGCTGCCGACCAGCAGATAACAAACTACTTCGACGTCGGGCGCGTCGGCATCGAGCACGCGCTGATCCCCGAGAAAGGCCTGGTCACGGCGGGTGACTGCGTCATTGGCGCCGACAGCCATACCTGCACCTACGGCGCCCTCGGCGCCTTCTCGACAGGCGTCGGCAGCACCGACATGGCCTGCGGCATGGCCACGGGCCAGGCCTGGTTCAAGGTGCCGTCCGCCATCCGCTTCGTACTGAAGGGGCGGTTCCGCCGCCATGTCTCGGGCAAGGATCTGATCCTGCACATCATCGGCCTGATCGGCGTCGATGGCGCGCGCTACCAGTCGATGGAGTTCAGCGGCCCCGGAGTCGCCGCGCTGACGATGGACGACCGCTTCACCGTCGCCAACATGGCCATCGAGGCCGGAGCCAAGAACGGCATCTTCCCGGTTGACGAGGCGACGCGGGCCTATCTCAGCGAGGTCGGCGCCCGCGAGCCGGTCGTCGAGGCGGCCGATGCCGACGCCGCCTACGAGGCCACCCACACGATCGACCTTTGCGAACTGCGCCCGACCGTCGCCTTTCCGCACCTTCCGTCCAACACGCGTACGATCGACGAGGTCGGCGACGTGCGCATCGACCAGGTGGTCATCGGCTCCTGCACCAACGGGCGTCTGAGCGACCTGCGCGAGGCGGCCGCCATCCTCAAGGGCCGCACTGTCGCCCCGCACGTGCGCGTGATCATCTTCCCCGCCACCCAGAAGATCTGGCTTCAGGCGATGGAGGAGGGGCTCTTCAAGATTTTCGTCGAGGCCGGCTGCGCCGTCAGCACGCCGACCTGCGGGCCGTGCCTCGGCGGTCACATGGGCATCCTGGCCGCGGGCGAACGTGCCGTGGCGACCACCAACCGCAACTTCGTCGGGCGCATGGGCCACGTAGACAGCGAGGTCTACCTGGCCAGCCCGGCAGTCGCCGCGGCCTCGGCCGTCGCCGGCCGCCTATCCGACCCCGCCGCGCTCGAGACCGTCTAGTCCAAGGAGTATGACCATGAAGGCACAAGGAACCGTTTTCAAGTACGGCGACAACGTCGATACCGATGTGATCATCCCGGCGCGCTACCTGAACACCAGCGATTCCGCGGAACTCGCCAAACACTGCATGGAGGACATCGACAAGAAGTTCGTCCAGAAGGTCAGGCCGGGCGACATCATCGTCGCCGAGCGGAACTTCGGATGCGGTTCGAGCCGCGAGCACGCGCCGATCGCCATCAAGGCGGCCGGGGTGAGCTGCGTCATCGCCGCGACCTTCGCGCGCATCTTCTACCGCAACGCGATCAATATCGGGTTGCCGATCCTCGAGTGTCCCGAGGCCGCCGCGGCAATCGCGGCCGGCGACACCGTCGCCGTCGACTTCGACACCGGGGTGATCACGGACGTCACGTCCGGAAAGACCTTCCAGTCGGAGCCCTTTCCGCCCTTCATGCAGAAGCTGATCGCCGCGGGCGGTCTGCCCCAGTACATGGCCGCACAGCACTAGGAGACATTCCATGCAGAAACAGATTGCCCTTGTTCCCGGCGACGGCATCGGCCCCGATATCGTCCGCGAGACGGTCCAGGTGCTCAAGGCCGTCGGTAAGCGGTTCCGCCACACCTTCGGCTTTGTCGAGTGCCTGGCCGGCGGCGCGGCGATCGACGCCCGCGGCGAGCCGTTGCCGGCCGCGACGCTCGAGGCCTGCAAGGCGGCGGAC
>CAYPJN010000306.1:0-1953 GCA_964411055.1 uncultured Lentisphaerales bacterium
CGGCTCGACTTCGAGCCGAGCGCCATCGCCTTCGACGCCCAGTTCGACCGCTGATTATTTGACGGTGGGGCCGGATCTGCCTGGATAAGGCAAACCGTACAAGCCCCGGGAGAACCGTCCCGGACGAAGCGCATTACTTCCGCGTAGGCGCCGGCTTGCCGCTTTGGCCATTGGCGGCAGCGGCGAGCCGTTCGCTCACCTCGGGCAGCCCCATGACCGCGCGGCAAGCGCCGAAGACATCGTCGGTCATCGCTCGGGACGAGACGGTTGCCGTTGTCACGGCGTCGGGCCGGCCCCGGCTGCCGTCGGCGGGACGGTTCTCGAAGGCCTTGTAAAACGGCGCCCGGATGCGGTCGAACCACTTCTTGTCCTCACGGTGGACGCCGACCTCCACGCCGCGGATCATCCCGTCGGCGCCCAGCGCGACCCAGACGCCGATCTCGCCGCGCTTACCGCGCACCACCGGCTCGATCTGGTCGGTGCGGAAGATCCAGCCGAGCGCCTCGCCCTTCAGGTTGAGCACCGCGCACACCTCGGCCCGCGAGGCCAGTGGCGTTTGCCTTGCCATGTCCGGAAACCAGCCGCGCACCGCGGCCTCAGCCAATTTCGCGTCACTGGCAGCCGGTTGCTGCGCGCGCGCTGCAACGAACATCATCGCGGCAGCAATGAACAACGCCGTCCGATTTCCCGTATCCATACGACGATAGTATTACAGATTAACGACAAATTCAAACGCCATCTTTCGCGTGATTGTGTCGCGTGATTGGTGACGCTAGGGCGGTTTTCTGCTAAACTGACACATTAACTCTTTCCGACGCCGCACCCACGTATGAAGAAACAGAACAACGGCAAAAGGACCGGCCGACGCGCGGCAATGGCAACCGAGAGCCTGCGCGAGGATTTCAACTGGCACCTGCGGTACAGTCTGGCCAAGGACCGCTACTCCGCCACCGACCGCGACCGCTATGTCGCCCTGGCCACGTCCGTACGCGACCGCATAATCGACCGCTGGATCACCACCCAGCAGCGCCACCACCGCAACGACGTCAAGCGCGTCTACTACCTCTCCCTCGAGTTCCTGATGGGCAGGCTCCTGGCCAGCAACGTCATCAACATGCGCCTGGAGCGTTTCTGCAACGAAGCGCTGGCCGAGCTCGACATGGACTGGGAGAGCCTCTGCGCCTACGAGTCGGACGCGGGGCTCGGCAACGGCGGACTGGGGCGCCTGGCGGCCTGCTTCCTCGACTCCCTGGCGACGATGAACCTACCGGCCATCGGCTACGGGTTGCGCTACGACTACGGCATCTTCAAGCAGCGCATTCTGGACGGCGCGCAGGTCGAGGATCCCGACCACTGGCTCGACCAGGGCTATGTCTGGGAGATCGCCCGGCCCGAGTACGCCTGCGAGGTCAACTTCGAGGGCCGCGTCGAGGTAGCCTCGATCAACGGGACCGTGCATTGGCGCTGGGTCGGCGCACACCCCGTCAAGGGCGTGCCCTACGACGTGCCCGTGGTGGGCTACGGCGGCGAGTCGGTCAACACCCTGCGCCTCTGGCAGGCGCAGGCCACGGACGCGTTCGACCTCGACGACTTCAACCGCGGCTCCTACGTCGAGGCGGTCGAGCGGAAGGTGCTGGCGGAGAACCTGACGAAGGTGCTCTACCCCAACGACAACGTCCTGCAGGGCAAGGAGCTGCGGCTGCGCCAGCAATACTTCTTCGTCTCCTGCTCGATCCAGGACATCCTGCGCCGCTTCCGGGCCGACGGCCTGCCGTTCACCCGTCTGCCGGAGCGCGTCTTCATCCAGTTGAACGACACGCACCCAGCGCTGGTGGTGCCCGAGCTCATGCGCATCCTGCTCGACCGCGAGATGCTCGACTGGAACCAGGCGTGGGCCATCACGCGCGCCTGCACCGGCTACACGAACCACACCGTGCTGCCGGAGGCGCTCGA
>CAYPJN010000306.1:2053-3793 GCA_964411055.1 uncultured Lentisphaerales bacterium
CCCGGAGAAGTTCAGCAACAAGACCAACGGCGTGACGCAGCGCCGCTGGCTGCTGAAGGCCAACCCCGCCCTCGCCGCGCTGATCACCGAGCGCATCGGCGACGGCTGGATCCGCAATCTCGAAGAGCTGCACCGGCTGGAGCGCTTTCTCGACGACGCCGACCTGCTGGCGCGCTTCCGCCGCATCAAGCAGGAGAACAAGGCTGCCCTCGCCGCCCACATCCGGCACACGCTGCAGATCGCCGTCAACCCGGACTCGCTGTTCGACGTGCAGGTCAAGCGGCTGCACGAGTACAAGCGCCAGCTGATGCTGGCGCTCTACATCATTGTCCTCTACAACCGGATCCTCGCCAATCCAGGCCTCGACCTGCAGTCCCGCACCTTCATCTTCGCCGCCAAGGCGGCCCCCGGCTACAAGATGGCCAAACTGATCATCCGCCTGATCCACGGCATCGCGGCGGTCGTCAACACGCATCCCGTCGTCGGGCGGCGGCTGAAGGTGGTCTTCCTGCCCGACTACGGCGTCTCGCTGGCGGAGCGCATCATTCCCGCCGCCAACGTCAGCGAGCAGATCTCGCTCGCCGGCACCGAGGCCTCCGGCACCGGCAACATGAAGCTGATGCTCAACGGCGCCCTGACCGTCGGCACGCTCGACGGGGCGAACGTCGAGATCGCCGAGGCGGTCGGGCGCGACAACATCTTCATCTTCGGCCTGCTCGCCGAGGAGGTGGCCGAGCGGCGCAGGACCTACTCGCCCCACGAGGTCTACAACAGCGACGCCGAGATCCGCCTGGCGGTCGACCGCCTCCGGCAGAACGTCTTCTCGCTGCTGCAGCCGGGCCTCTTCGAACCCGTCGTGCGCGCGCTGCTGGACTACGGCGACCACTACATGCTGCTGGCCGACCTGCGCGCCTACATCGACACCCAGGACGCGGTCGGCCAGCTCTACCGGCAACCGGAGGCGTGGGACCGCAAGGCGCTGCTCAACGTGGCGCGCTCGGGCCGCTTCTCCTCCGACCGCACCATCGCCGAGTACGCCCGCGAGATCTGGAAGATCGCCCCCTGCCCGCCCGAACCGGACGAGGCGTGAGCCAACGGCTTGCTCGCTCCTTGCGGGCGCGCGGCTTGCGGCGGGGCGGGGCGGGCCTCCCCCGGGGGACGGCCGCCGGCGCATCCCCACTGGCGGCGGGCACGTCGCCGACGAGCTTGCCCCATTCCTCGACGGGGCGGTTGGAGGTCATCAGCGTGGAGCGGTTCTCGTAGCGGCGCATGATGATCTCGAAGAGGTACTCGCCGGAGCGCGGCGGCAGCTGCTTCAGTCCCATGTCGTCCACGATGAGCAGGTCGGGCTTCAGGTAGCGGGCCAGGGGCTTGCCGCCGGCGGGGAGGTTGTCCTCCTCGCGCAGCTCGCGCACGAGCTGACCTCCCCGTGATCAAGCATTGTTTTCAGCAGTTCCTCAGGAACGCTTGGATTTCGAGCCATGTACTCATTAATTGGTAGTGTGTGAGTGCTTGGACGATGTTGTAGCCGTCCCACAGGAGATGAACGTTCTTCGCAATCTCCCAACTCTGCGCCCCTGCGCCTCTGCGGGAAATCTGTTTCCACACGATCCGCCCCTGATGGTCGTAAGCGTACTCGACCGCGCGCGGAAATATAAAAGCCTTGCCGGGGCACGGGGCCACGACGCGCCGGCGCCATCCTACTCGCTCTTGCGGGCGCGCGGCTTGCGGCGGGGCGCG
>CAYPJN010000307.1:0-3784 GCA_964411055.1 uncultured Lentisphaerales bacterium
CGTCGGTGAACGTCTCCCCCGCCTTCGGCTGCTTGAGGATCAGGTTGACGGCGCCTCCGGCGCCGTAGGGGCCGAGCGTGGAGCTCTGGCCGCCCTGCGTGGCGCCGACGGGCCCCTTGACGATCTCGACGCGCTCCAGGGCGTTGGGGTCGAGGAAGAGCCCCATGGCGCGGGTCAGCGGCAGCGTGCCGTCGAGGCTGGGCGTGGTTCCCGCCATGCCGCGCACGGCGTACTGTCCCGATGTGCGGTCCATCATGGACTTGCCGCCGCCCGAGACGCCCGGCTGGAAGAAGAGCAGGTTGTGGAGGTCGGCGGGAGACTGCTCGCGGATGAAGTCCTCGGTCAGCACGTCGACGCTGGCGGGCAGCTCCTCGGGCGGCGCCGCGAAGAAGGTCGCGGTGCCGACGCGCTCGGTGCGGTAGGCGGAGACGGGGGCGCCCTCGACGAGGATGCTGCCGATCTCGAAGGTGTTCGTGGCGCGCGTCGGACGCGCGGCGAGGAGCAGGAGCGCGGCCAGCGGCCGCAAACGGCGGATGTGCGTCTTCATGATGTTCTGCGCTGGGACCTCCAGTAAGGGGGTCATGGCGCACCGGAACCGCTCCGGCGCGTATGTCGTCATAAACGCGTGCCGCTTCCGACAGGTTCAGCTTTTCAGCGCTTTTGGCGTTATTGGCGGCCGCCCGGGTGTGGACAAAGGCCGCTGAATATGCGACTATCGCCGCCATCCATCCCCGAGGGAGACTGGCATGAAGAACTGCGAGAAGACCGCTTTTGCCGCCGCCTGCGAGCGCTATGCCGCACTGAACGTGGATGTCGAGCAGGCCTTGGCCTTGGCCGCCGACGTGCCAGTGTCGCTGCAATGCTGGCAGGGCGACGACGTGGCCGGATTCGAAAGCAAGGGCAGCCTCACCGGCGGCATCGCCGCCACCGGCAACTATCCGGGCAGGGCGCGCACGGCCGACGAACTGCGCGCCGATCTCGATGTGGCGCTGGGGATGCTGCCGGGCAACCACCGCCTCAGCCTGCACGCCATCTATGCCGACTACGACGGGCCGCGCGTGCCGCGCGACGAACTCGCCCCGGAGCACTTCCAGCGCTGGATCGACTGGGCCCGGACGCAGGGCATGGGCCTCGACTTCAATCCGACCTGCTTCTCGCATCCGCTGGCCGCGGACGGCCTGACCCTCGCGCATCCCGACGCGGCCGTGCGCGCCTTCTGGATCCGCCACTGCCAGGCGAGCCGCCGCATCGGCGCCGCCATGGGCCGCGCCCTCGGCACTCCCGCCATCACCAACGTCTGGATACCCGACGGCTACAAGGACACGCCGGCCGACCGCCTCGCGCCGCGCGAGCGCCTCGTGCAGTCGCTCGACGCGGTCTTCGCCGAGCAGATCGACCCAGCGCTCAACCGCGATGCCGTCGAGAGCAAGCTCTTCGGCATCGGCGCCGAGAGCTACACCGTCGGCTCCCACGAGTTCTACATGGGCTACGCCCTCGCGCGCGGCAAGCTCGTATGCCTCGACGCCGGCCACTTCCATCCCACCGAGACGCTCGCGGACAAGATCAGCGCCCTGCTGCCCTGGTTCCCGGAACTGCTGCTGCATGTCTCGCGCGGTGTGCGCTGGGACAGCGACCATGTCGTGACCCTCGACGACAACCTACAGGCGCTGCTGTGCGAGGTCGTGCGCTGCGGGGCGCTCGGCCGCGTGCACATCGGCCTCGACTACTTCGACGCCAGCATCAACCGCGTGGCGGCCTGGGTCATCGGCGCGCGCAACGTGCGCAAGGCGCTGCTGGCGGCGCTGCTCGAACCGTGCGGGACACTGCGCCGGCTCGAGGCCGAAGGGGATCTGACCGGCCGCCTGGCGCTCATGGAAGAGTGCAAAACGCTGCCGCTGGGCGAGGTCTGGAACGAGTTCTGCCGCCGCCAGGAGACGCCCGCCGACGGCGCCTGGATGGAGGACGTCCGCCGCCACGAGAAGCAGACGCTCGCGGCGCGGAAATAGCCGGACTATGGCCTGATCGCTGCGCCCGTGCTATACTACGGGCATGCGCGTGACCCGCCGACAACTCACCGGGGCTCGACTCCCTTGCCCCGCGGATCATCGGGTGGCTGACGTCGTGACGCGCCCGCGCATCACCAGAGAATCGCCATGCCCGCCGCGCGCGAAATCCTGCATGTCGACATGGACGCCTTCTTTGCGGCCATCGAGCAGCGCGACCATCCCGAGTGGCGCGGCAAGCCCGTCATCGTCGGCGCGCCGCCCGACCGCCGCGGCGTCGTCTCGACCTGTTCCTACGAGGCGCGCGTCTTCGGCGTCCATTCCGCCATGCCCTCCCGCGAGGCCGGCCGCCGCTGCCCCCAGGGCATCTTCGTGCCGCCCGACATGGCGCGCTATCACGCCGTCTCGCGCCGTGTCTTCCAGATCTTCGAGCGCTTCACGCCGGTCGTCGAGCCCCTCTCATGCGACGAGGCCTTCCTCGATGTCACCGGCGCGCGCCGCCTCTTCGGCGACGGCATGACCATCGGGCGCCGCATCCGCGCCGCCATTGCCGACGAGCTGCGCCTGACCGCCTCGGTCGGCGTCGCCGCCAACAAGTTCCTCGCCAAGCTCTGCAGCGAGCTCGCCAAGCCCGACGGGCTGGCGGCGGCGCCGCGCGAGCGCGCCGCGCTGCTCGCCTTCCTCGCGCCGCTGCCTGTGGGGCGCCTCTGGGGCGTCGGCAAGGTGCTGCGGACCGAACTCTGGAACCACGGCTACCGTACGGTAGGCGATCTGCAGCAGGCCCCGCGCGCGATCCTCGCCGCGCAGGTCGGGGGCCACGTGGCGGGCCACCTGCTGCAACTGGCATTCGGCGACGATCCGCGCGAGGTCGAGACCGGGCGCGAGGAGCTCAGCATCTCGCGCGAGCACACCTTCGACGCCGACTGCCGCGACCCGCGCGCGCTGCGCGCCATGCTGCGCGACCTCGCCGACGATGTCGGGCGCCGTCTGCGCGCCGACGGCCGCTTCGCCACCGTCGGACGCCTCAAGCTGCGCTGGGCGGATTTCACGACCATCACCCGCCAGCGGCGTTTCGCCGCCCCCTGCCGCGACGATTTCTCGCTGCGCGGGCTGGCGCTCGAGCTTTTCGAGGCCGAGCGCGTCGCCCGTCCCGTGCGCCTGATCGGCTTCGGGGTCAGCGGCCTCGTCGCGGAGCGCCAGGAGCAGGCCGACCTCTTTGAGGCCGCCGCCGGCGGCCCTTCGCGCCGCGCGCGCCAGGAGGCGCTCAGCGCGACGCTCGACCGCCTGCGCGCCACCCTCGGCGAGTCCAGCATACGCCGCGGCGAGTGAGGTATTGGCCGGATGCACTTATCCGGCCACAGGGTTTGGCGCTGATTGTTGAGCGTGCAGATCGATCCGCACCACGGCCCCGATGGCCTGCACGCGCATGACTCCGCCATCGGCGGCCGACCGCGCCGGGAAACAATTGACGCTGACCTTCGGGAAGTGCCGGAATTTTTGAGTGCGCGCGGTTCCGCGCGCTTTCTGCACCGCCGCCTGCGGCAGAATTGCATCACATGAAGAGGCGTGGTGGAGTGTCGAAGTAGGCTTTATGCGGCAATCGGCACCCGGTGCTGATGGTTTCCGGCATAAAGCCTACCTGAGATTCTGCATAAAGCCTACCTCGGAGGGAATCCAGGAGGGCCGCCGCAAGCCTTCAAAATCGTTAAAGCATTGGCGTGCAACATTCTGTTGGAAAGTTGGCCGATAATGCAAAAAGGCTTGACGGGTATCTGGAGGAA
>CAYPJN010000308.1:0-3762 GCA_964411055.1 uncultured Lentisphaerales bacterium
CGCCAGCCGGGCGGCCGGGGTGAAGCGGTGGTTCATGTTGATGCCGTAGCAGAGGCCCTGCTCCCGCGCGCAGGCGACCATCTCCTCGGCCTGGTCGATGTCGTTGGAGATCGGCTTCTCGCCTAGGACGTGGACACCGGCGCGCAGGGCCTGCATCGTCGGCAGGTGGTGCTCGCTGCCGTACTCGGTGCCGCCGGTCGTCACGCTGACCGCGTCGGGACGCGCCTGGCGCAGCAGAGTGTCGACTTCGTAGTAGGCGGGCGCGCCGAGCCGCGCCGCGGCGGCATCGGCCCGCTCGCGGTTCCAGTCGCAGACGCCGACGAGCTCGACCTGCGGGAGCGCCCGGTAGATGCCGGCATGCTTGTTGCCGATCGGGCCGAGTCCGATGACGCCGACCCGCAGGGTTTTTCCGGACGCGCTCACAGTTTGGCCGCGCCGCGCTGCGTCTGCAGCTCCTTGAGCTGCGCCTGGAGCTTCTGGGCCGCCTGGGGCGAGCCGATGTGCAGCGTGTCGTAGGCCTGCTGCGACGACTTGAAGGGCTTGTTGCCGCAGCCGTGCCAGCCGAGGTTGGTGTAGATCGGCGCGCGGCGTCCGGTTTCCTTCTCGCGCCGGGCGATGTGGGCGAGCATGCGCGCCTGCAGCAGTTTCACGACGGCAGGCTCTTGTTCGGCCAGATTGTGGTTCTCGCCCGGGTCCGCGATCAGGTTGTAGAGTTCGACTTTCGGCTTGAAGTGGAAGTCGGGTTCCAACGCCTGGATCAGTTTCCACTGCGGCGTGCGCCAGCCGTGCTTCCGCATCCAGGTGCATTCCGTGATGTAGCACTCCGGCTCCACGATCCGCCCGCCGCCCGTGAATAGCGGCGCCAGGCTGCGGCCGTCGAAGCGGATGCCGCTGTCGATTCCCAGCAGGTCGAGGATCGTCGGCATGATGTCCTTCATCTGGCAGAGGCTGTCATTGCGAAAACCGGCAGGAACCTTGCCCGGCATGACGAAAGCCAGCGGCACGCGCAGGATGTTGTCGTAGATGCTGTGGTGGTCGAAGTAGCAGTCGTGCTCGTCGAGCGTCTCGCCGTGGTCGGAATCGAAGACCGTCAGCGAGTTTTCCACCAGACCCAGGCGCCGCATCTCGGCGAGCAGGTTGCCGATGGCGGCGTCCATGTAGGCGATGGCCCCGTCGTACTGCGCCTTGATGTACTCCTTGTCGGTGCAGCCCGGGGGGAACCAGCTCGCGAAGTAGTCGCAGAAGGGCTTGAAGGCGTAGACGGGGTCGAGCGAGCGGTTTTTCGGGTCGCACTCGTTGCCGCTGTAGAAGAGGCGCTCGAAGGGGCGCGGCGGCAGGTAGGGCGAGTGCGGATCCATGTGCCGCATGAAGAGGAAGAAGGGCTTGTCGCCGGCGGCCAGTTCGCGCAGCACCGGGATCGTGACCTCGTTGAGATTCTCGGCCTTGGGACTGCGCCCCGTCTCCCAGGAACCCCAGCCGGGAAAGTCAATGTACTTCTGGAAGCCGCGCGCGGCGGGGTTGCCGCTGAAGCCGATGCAGACGGTCGTGTAGCCCTGCTTCTCGAGCACCTCGGCGAGGGTGGAGACGTGGCCGCCCAACGGCCCCTTGTGCCGCAGGGCGACTACATCGGTGCTGAAGACATCCATGCCGGTGAACATCGAGGCGTAGCCTGGGGTCGTCGGAATGCTAGGACTGAGGCACTGCGAGAAGGCTGCGCCGCCGGCGATGAACTTCGCCATGTGCGGTGTCGTCAGACGCTCGTAGCCGAAGAGGCTCATGTGGTCCGTGCGCAGGCTGTCGATCCCGAAGAGGATCAGGTTGGGCTTGCGCGGCGCGGGGGCGGCGCGCTTGGGGGCGGGTTTGGCGGCGGCTTTCTTCGCGGTCATGGGGAGGCTCCTGTCGAGAATCGGTCGGATCAGTCGGATCAGTCGGATCGGGTTCGGGTTACCGGGCGCCGCAGGCCTGCAGGCAGGCCTGCATGTGGCCGCGCGCCTCGGCGGCGATGATCGCGCACTGCGTGACGGAATAGGCCTTGGCGCCGATGACCTCCAGATCGACCGCGCCGGTGTAGCCGGCCGCGTGCAGCACGCGGATGAAGCCGAGCAGGTCGATGTCGCCGCGGCCGTTGGCCTGCATCTCGGGCTTGCCGGGATTCTGCTGGCGCCCCTTGCAGTCGCGGATGTGGACATGGCGGATGCGCGCGACGACGGCCGCGAGCGCCTCTACGGGATTCTCGCCCGCGCGGTGGATGTGGCTCGGGTCCATGTCGAGCCCGAAGGCGGGCGAGTCGACGGCCTCGAGCACGCGCAGCGTCGAGGCCGTGTCGTGCATCGCCGCGCCGACGTGAGCCTTGACGCAGAGCGTCACGCCGTGATCCCCGGCCATTTTCGAGAGCTCCTTCAGGCTGGCGATCAGCTCCCGCAGGCTCTGCTCGTCGCCGGCCTTGCCGCCGGGGCCGCAGTTGATGACGGGGATGCCCGCGGCGACGGCCGCCTCCATGGCCTGTTTCATCACCTGCGGATCGCGGCTCGGCTGCTCCATGGCGTTCAGGACGAGCCCCGTGCGCGCCGCGAGGTCGCGGATCCGCGGCACGCAGTCGCGCCAGCGCTCGATGACCAGATGCTCGCTCATGCCGCCGATGGCGGAGAGCTCGATGCCGTCGTAGCCGGCGAGTTGGATGTTGGTGAAGGCCGTCTCCATGTCGTGGCCGCCGAAGAGGACTGAATTCGCGCCGAGTTTCATAATTCGTTCCCGGTTTTGTTTTTGACAGGATTGCAGGATTCTTGCATGTTCCGTGCAAAGCCCAGAATGCGGCAATTACAGGATGTTGTCCACGCCCGAGGGACGGTGGGGCGAGGGCAGCGGATGCGGCGTGACGACGATGCCGCCGTTCTCGTAGGACTGGATCGCCGCGAAGGTGTATTCGAGCGTGGCGAGGGCGTCGCGGCCCGAGGCGCGCAGGCGGTTCTTCGGCACCTGGTTGGTCACGTCCTCCAGGAAGGCGTGGATGCGGTTGGGGAAGGTCGTGCCGAAGTCGGTCACGCCCGTGTTGTGGACCTGCGGCGGCGGCGCCTTGCCGAGGCCCTTCGTGTCGGCCCCGATGGCGTCGGGCGAGCCCGGCGCCGGGATGTAGGTGAACTTCTCGACGCAGTTCTCGATGATGAAGGTGCCGCGCGTGCCGCCGACCTCGACGCTCCACCAGCCGCCGAGGCCCATCGTTCCGTCGCCGCGCTGGCTGTAGAGGTAGCCGATGCAGCCGCTGGCGAAGCGGACGTGGATGCTGTTGAGCGAGACCATCAGGTCGCCGGCGGCGCGGCGGTGGTGCGGCCGGTCCATGAAGGCCTGCACATGCGTGATGTCGCCGCAGAAGTGGCGCATGATGCTGAAGGGGTGGGCGAGGAAGGCCTTGACGTGGGCGTAGGGAAAGCCGGCGAAGTTGCCGGCGTCGGGCCCGCCGTAGCCGTATTCGCCGCCGGGGAAGCCCATGCGGTGGAGGCAGAAGAGCTGCTCGCCGATCTTCTTGTCGCGCACCAGCGCATCGGCGCGCGCGGCGGGCTCGGTGAAGTAGTGGTTGAGATTGCACCCCAGGTAGCGATCCTTCCGCGCCGCAAAGGCCACCATCTCGCGCGCCTCCTCGATGCGGTTCGAGATCGGCTTCTCGACCAGGACGTGCTTGCCGGCCGCCAGGGCCTCCATCGTCGGCTCGTAGTGCCAGCCGCCGTTCTCGTCGCCGCCCGTGCAGACGTCGACGATCTCGATCTC
>CAYPJN010000309.1:0-3758 GCA_964411055.1 uncultured Lentisphaerales bacterium
GCCCGGAGGACCTCGCGCTCACCGACATCGACGCGGCGCATGCGGCGCTGGGCTACCTGGCGGGTACCCCGATGACGGTCACCTGCGCCGTCTCCTGGCCCGCGGGCCCGGAGCTGCAGTCGCTGCTCTGGCGCCCGGTCCTGCCCTCGGGCGACTGGACGCTCGTCGGCGCGACCGGGGTCTCGCCGGGTGTCGTGCCCGAGATCGATCCCGACGGCGAGGCCATCGTGCTGCTGGGCAATCTCGGCGCCAATCCGCTTGAATTCCAGTACACGGTGCTCGTGCCGCCGGGAGTCACGGGCGAGCAGGAGCTGGGCGGGGAAATCGAGTACCAGTTGACAGGCATGCCGAACCCGGCCCTCGCCCGGGCCGAGCCCGATCCGCTGATCCTGCGTCCGCTGCACACGCTGGCGATCGTCTCCCCCTATGGCGCGCCGCTCCCGGCCGTCGGTCTCTACACCAATTTCTACGGCACCTGCCTGACCAATGCGATCAACGCTGCCGTCAGCGTCGACAACCGTGACTGGGGCTGCGCCGGCTGGCTCCTCGCCAGCAACGCGCCCGCCACCGGTACCGGCACCAACTGCGTGCTCACGCTGACGAACAACGCCGTGCTCTCCTGGATCTGGGTCGCGCCGCAAGTCGGCGACCGTACCGTCACCGAACTCGAAACCCTCGCCTTCCAGGCAGGCGTGGTCTACACGAACGCCGGTTTCGCGCCTCTCGAACTGCTCTACACGCTGGACGCCGCCTCGCAATCCGCCGGGATGGCGATCACTTCGGACGGCGCCTTTGAATGGACTCCCTCGGAGGAGCAGGGCGATGTCCAGTACACCGTGACCGTGACCGTCACGGACAACGGCGCGGAGCCGCACTGGCTGACGGCCGCCGAGACCTTCACGATCACCGTTGTCGAGACCAACCGTCCTCCCGTGCTGGATTTCATCACCGATCAATTGGCCGACGAGCAGTCCACGCTGACCTTCACGGCGACGGCCTCCGATCCCGACCTTCCGGCGCAGACGCTGACCTTCTCCCTGGACCAGGCCTCCCTCGACGCCGGCATGAGCATCGATGCCGCCAGCGGCGAATTTACCTGGTCGCCCACCGCCGGGCAGGCCGCGGACGGGCCCTACACCGTGACCGTGACCGTGACTGACAACGGCGCCAATCCGGCGGCATTGAGCGACTCGCAGAGCTTCTCCATCGGAGTCGTCGACTCGCGCGCCACGCACGCCTCAGACGGCTACCTGGCCGGACGCACCGCCGAGATCTTCTGCACCTTCGAGCATCCGGACGACAAGATTCTCCTCTCGCTGCTCTGGCGGCCGCTGCTGCCTCCGGGGTGGACGCTGGTCAGCGCGTCGGGACAGGCGGCGCCGGAGATCGACCTTATCGACGGCACGATCGTCTTTACCGGCTTTTCGGATCTTAACAGCCCGAACCCCCTGACCTTCAGCTATGTCGTCGGCGTGCCCGACGGTCTGACCGGCCCGCTGGAGTTCCGCGCCGAGGCCGACTACCTGCTGGCCGGCATGGCCAACCCGTTGACCATTCCCGTCAATCCCGACCCGCTGATACTGCGCGAGATGCATACCTACGAGATCGTCTCTGCCGAGGGGCAGTGCGTGCCGGCCGTCGGCATCTACACCAACTGGCACGGTACCAACCTCTCGGCGTCCGTCGCCACCCCGCTGACCGTCGGCACGCGCACCTTCGCCTGCACGGGCTGGGAGCTGGCCGAAACGAATCTGACGCCCGTCGCCGGGGCCTCCACCAACGTCTCCTGGGTGCTGACGAACGATGTCGTGGTGACCTGGCTCTGGGTGGCGCCCCTGATTGCACCGACCAACGAGTACGAGGTCGCCATGGACGAGGACGGCGCCTGGCAGGCGCCCGCGATCTCCGCCAGCGAGCCGTACCGGCCCGCGCTGGTCGATCAACTGGGCTGGTCGCTGCTGGCGGTGCCGACCGGCGGCGTGGCCACGGTGAGCGGCGCCGGCGTCACGCCGGTCATCGACTACACGCCCGCGCCCGACTGGTTTGGAACCGACAGCTTTGTCGTACGCGTCGCGGACGGGCTGGGCGGCTACGACCAGGCGACCATCACGGTCACGGTGAACCCGGTCAACGACCCGCCGGTGCTCGCGCCGGTCGGCGCGCAGCAGACCGACGAGTTCACCCCGCTCAGCTTCACAGCCACCGCGACGGATGTGGATCTGCCGCCCCAGACCCTGACCTACAGCATCTCCGGCGCGCCCGCCAACGCCACGTTCGACACCGCCACAGGCCTCTTCTCCTGGACGCCCGAGGCGGGGCAGGCGGGGACGGACGGCGTCAGTTACACCGTGACGGTCACGGTCATCGACGACGGCGTTGCGCCGGACAACCAGAGCGACAGCGAGACCTTCACCATCACCCTGGTTCCCGTGCGCGCGAGCCACTCGACCACCGGCTATGTGCCCGGCGAGCTGCTGGCGATCGACTGCCAGTTCGACTATCCGGCCGACCGCGGCCTGCAATCGCTGCTCTGGCGTCCCGAACTGCCCGAGGGCTGGACGCTGGCGGGCGCGGAGCCGGTTTCGGGCGCCGTGCCGGAGGTGGATCCCGACAGCGAGGCAATCGTGCTGATGGGCGACTTGAGCGCCAACCCGCTTCTCTTCCGGTACTTCGTGCAGGTGCCCGAGACGGCGAGCGGCACCAACGCCATCGGCGGCCTGATCGAGTACCAACTCGACGGCATGCCGAATCCTGGCACGGTGCGCGCGCAGCCTGATCCGCTGATCATTCCGATGCTGCTGACGCTGCCCGACCTGGTCTTCGCGGACCGTCCCTACGATGGCACGACCAACGCGGCGGTGGCCGATTACGGGGCGCTGGCGGGGGTGCTGCCCGGCCACGAGGTGATGCTGGTGACCACAGGCGCCTGCGCCTACTTCGACACGCCTTCGGCCGGCTCCAACAAGCTGGTCACGCTCAACGGCCTGCTACTGACCGGCCCGGACGCCTCCTGGTACTACATCGGCATCCAGACCAACACGGCCACGATCACGCCCCGGGTGCTGACGGTCGGCGGCGCCTTCACGGCGGACGACAAGATCTACGACGGCACGACCAACGCCACCATCGACCCCAGCGCCCTGACCCTGGTCGAGCCGGTCGCGGGCGACGATGTCGCGCTTCTGCCGGCGGCGGCCTTCGCGGATGCCGCCGTCGGAACGGACAAGCCGGTCGCGCTGGCGGCCGCGACGACGCTGACGGGCGCCGACGCGGCGAACTACACGCTCTCGCTCGAGGGCGCGCCGACAGCCGCCGCCGACATCTTCTTCCCGGACGTCACAGCCGAGCAGGCGTGCCTGATCCACTTCAAGGCGCCCTCCCAGGGGCTCTGCACGATCAGCAACACCCTGGCATTCCCCGCCGATGCCACGCTCGCCTCGCTGACCTGGAAGCCGGAGCTGCTCTATCCCGGCTGGACGGTCTTCT
Source organism: uncultured Lentisphaerales bacterium (assembly GCA_964411055.1). Classification (GTDB taxonomy): domain Bacteria; phylum Verrucomicrobiota; class Kiritimatiellia; order RFP12; family JAAYLN01; genus JAAYLN01. Next base: position 3,487 of record CAYPJN010000309.1, read on the forward strand.
CCGTGACCGGCGACGGCGCGCCCGTCACCGACGGCACCAACATCGTCTTCACTGCGCCTGGAACCGCCGGGCATCCACTGGTCTTCAGCTACACTTTCGCCGTGCCCGGCGGCGGCTTCCCGACCAACATCCTGAACGCCGCCGTGACGTTCGGCTTCGAGGGCGTGCCCGGCACGCTGGCCACGTCGGCGTCGCCGCCGCTGCTCCTGAAACGCTACCATAGCGCCGATTACGAGACCTTTTACTCCCCAATTAACCGGGTCATGATCCCG
>CAYPJN010000310.1:0-3743 GCA_964411055.1 uncultured Lentisphaerales bacterium
TCTTCCACTTTCCCTCGCTCCACTCTGCCACACCCCCGGTCGCTAACCGATTACTTCTTCATGCTCATTCCATTCCTCTGGGTCGATGCATATTTGCTCAGGGCTGGGCAGGGCGTGCCCGCCAAAGAACACCTTCCTGAAATACACGCACTTCCGGTGCCAGCAGCCACGCGGGAGCGTAGCCCTTCACCGGGGATACCGCGTAGACCCTTGCGCCGGAGGCCAGCGCGCCGACCGCCGCCTCCTGTTCGGCCGGCGGGGACCAGGGTGTCACCAGATGCCAGTGCCCCGACATCCTGCCCGCCGCCCGCGCCGCCAGCAGCGGACCCACCGCAGTGGCATCGGCCACCAGCCAGTCGCCCGCACCCAGTTGCGCGTCCACCGCCGCCACAAAGCGCGCTGCCGAATCTTCGTTTTGCTTCCACGGCATCAGCCAGTAACGCGCCTCGTCGCGGTGCGGTAGTTGCCGGCTACGCCGCACTTCGCATCCCGTCGCGTCCGCCGCGTGCGACAGCAGCCAGGGCAGCCCCGCCGCAGTCAGGCCCCCCACCAGAATCCAGGCGAGTCCACCGCGCCACGTCCGCGGCAGCAGGGGCATCGGAGCGCGCAACCCTACCCCGGCCCCTACCCCGGCCCAGACCGCCAGCAGGCCCAGGGTAGGCAGGACAAAAGTGGCCTGATCGGGGACGAGATAGCGGATCCAGAAGAGGCCTTGCAGCAGCGTCAGCGCCAGCAGCGGCTTGCGCAGCGCGCCAATCCGGGCCTTGAATAGGCCAACCCCCGCCAGCAGCCAACCGGGATTGAGCAGACTGAGTCCCGCCAGGGCGAGATTGACGCCCCATTGCCGCCATTCAGGGAACTGGAAACCGAGTACTTGTCCGCGGTAGCCGATGCCGAACAGGAGACTCTGGAGGGCCGCCAGCACCAGCCCCGTGCGCCAGGCCTCCTGGATCGCCAGCCCTACCAGCATCGAGGCTCCGGCCAGCCAGGCCAGCACGACACCGGCCAGCAGCGCCCAACGGTTCGCGGCAGCCCCGGTTATGGCGCCGCTTGGAGTGGTCTCGGACGACACTCTATACTCTTCCCCCCGCGCCTCCGCTGAAAGCACGCGTCCTGGCGCCCGTAGATAACCAAGCAGCAGCACCAGGTGAACAGGCAGATTGAGAAACGCCGCATTGTGCATGGCAGCGTGCAGGCCGTTGACGGCAAACAGAAGCAGCAGCCAGCGGGCTTGCCTGATGGTGACGTAGCGCCAGACCAGGAAAACCTCGGCCATCAGGCACGCCAGAGACCAGGTGTAGACCTCGGCGATCGTCGCCATCCACCAGCACATGTGCGTGCCGCCCAGCAGCGCGACAGCCAGCAGCGCGCGCCAGCGGCTGCGCGTGAGTTCTGCGACGAGCGCGGCCAGGAACGCGAGCGCCAACGCCATGCCTAGGCCGCTGAATAGATTGATGGCGAAAAAGCGCGATGCGGGGGTGAAACCGGCGGCAAAGCCACGCGCCAGCAGGATGTAGAGCGGATGCGCGCGCGCAATCCCCGAATGCCAATGGTAGTCCCCGGCGAGGACGCGGTACTGGAACTCGCCGCTGTCCTGCCAGCTCACGCCGCGCTGGGCCGTAGCCGCGTAGAGCAGGAAGAATGCTACCAGCACCGCGAGGCTGAACAGCCACACCGGGCGCGCGCCAACCGTCAGGGCCGGGGCATGCGGTTGGCTACAGTTAATGTGAGAAGTGCGCATGGAGAGCCGATACTTGCAGGTCACTCAGTAAATGCTTAACCGTAACACTTTGACAGAATTGCAGAAGCATTTTTTACATGGGCAGCCAAGGTCGGGATCGCTATCGGGATCGCTATCGCTATCGGGATCGGGATCGGGATCGGCTAAAGTCGGGTGGTATTCGATACCGATAGCGATTTTGAAGGAACAAATGATCCTTGGCGCTCACATTTCCAGGCGCCAAGGGTTACGAACCTATCGAGTGCCGCATTCAGGGCTCAAGTTCCACCCGTGTCTCGCGCGGCAATGCAAACGGCAGATTCCTCAGATGCCCCCGCAGCATCTCCGCCTCCGCCGCGCCCGTCGCATAGAATTTCACGGTGGCATGCGCGCAGACGATGTTGCGGTCGATCTTCAACCGGGCCACGGGTATGAGCGAGGCGGGCAGTTCCCGCCCCATGTCAAACCATTCGTCGTAGACGGCAACATAGCCGACATCGTGGCGTTGAAGGAGATCGGCGAGATAGGCCTGACCAAAACGCCCCGCCCGCTTCGCGCGGGCGATTTCGGTGGTGCCGAGTCCCCAGAGGTCGACGATCCGCGCACCGGAACGATCCGCCATCAGGCCCAGGTCGTTGATGCCAACGGCCTTGCCCTTTAGATCCATGGTTCTGAAGATCCGCGCCATCTGCCATTGCTGCTGGTAGATGTTCGCCGCGCCGCGGGGCACCCGGCTTGTCGCCCACGCGCCGCGCAGGATGAGCGGCGTCAGCAGAAACATGAGCAGGCCGGACCGCCCGAGCAGGAGCCAGCCATGCTCGTTATTCATCGGCCGGGGCACGATCTGCCGCCATGGCAGGCGGCCGGACGGCAGCCAGGCGGCCGCCAGCAGCAGAAAACCGGCGGCCATCAGGTAGGCCTCGTAGCGGTAGAAGCGTCCGCACTGGCCGAAGGTGACATGCCCGACCGCGGCCGCGACGAACACCAGCGCCAGCAGACGCAAGGCCTCGGGGACGCGCCGGAAGCAGGCGGTGAGAAGCAGCAGGATGCAGAGAATGTGGACATGCACATTTTCCAGTGTCACGTCCACATACATGGAGAAGGCCTGGAACAGATAACGCGACAGCCCCCCCCCGGGAATGCGACCCTTCAACATAAGTGAATTGGGAAGGAAGAAGCCTCCGTGGCGGAGCGAGAAGAGTCCATGAACGACCACCGGCATCAAGCCGCCGGCCATTAGCAGAAGGCCCGCGCGCCAGCGCCGCCGCGCGCAGAACAGCAGTGCCGCGGGCGCGATGACGAAGAGCGACTCGTAGCGCGCGGCCGTCATCAGAAGGGCCAGCGCCGGCAGGACCAGGGCACGGACGCGGGAAGGCGACGGCGTCTCCAACTCGCGCAGCCCCGCGGCCAGGAAGAGAACCGTCAGGAGCACGTGCAGCACATGTTCCATGCCGGTCGAGGCGATGACCGTCAGCGGCACCAGGAAGAAGATCGCCAGCCCGGTGGCTGCGCGCCACCGCGCCTGCACCTCGCGGCGCGCGAGAATGCGATCCACGACCAGGAGGGTCAGCAGCGTGAAGACCAGGTTGAAGAGCCCCGGCAGCCACTCGCGCGCGCCCAGCAGCCGCATGCCCAACGCCAGCAACAGCGTCCATAGCGGCGACGACGAGCAAGCGGCGAAGGTATCGGGGGCCACGCCCCACATCCCGTGGAACGCGAGGTTCCGGGCCATGTTGAGGTGAATGTAGGCATCGTCCAGTGTGTATACCCAGTGTCCCTCGGACAGGCGCATGCCCAACAGAATCTGCGCGACCATCACAGCCAGCGCCAGAACGGCGACAATAATGCCGCTGCAGCAAAACGGATGACGGATGAAAACCTTCCCCATTTTATCGGATTCCTCTTGACTCGTAAATTTGTCCGCCCGGCTTGGCAGTCAGCGCCTCCATCCACCGGGCCATCGCCGGGTAGATGCGCGCCGCATCGAACTCGGCCTCCGCCAGGTGCCGGGCCGCCTGCCGGT
>CAYPJN010000311.1:0-3741 GCA_964411055.1 uncultured Lentisphaerales bacterium
CGAGGACATCGCCGAGACGCGCCTGACGGGCCGCCTGACGATGCGCGCCGCCGACTTCCTCAACGTCGTCGCCGTCTGCCAGAACCGCACGCTCTTCGTCGGCGACGGCACTACGATTGCCGTCCAGGCCCAGTCCCTGCCGATGCTCGTGCGGATGGACCTGGATCGCGAGAACGGCGAACTGCTCTTCTTCGCCCACACCGAGCTGCCCTTCCTCGAGGCCGGCCGCTTCCCGCGCTACCTGGCCGTCCACAACCGCTGCTGGGCGTTCGGCGCGGGCCATCTCTGGCCCGTGACGCCCGTGCTGCCGCTGCCCTACCACGGCCTCTACCGCGAGCCGGTCGTGATCCCGCGCGCGAACGTGATGGCCTTCCTGGCCAACGAGCTGCCGCGCCTCGGCCAGGCGGTGCCCTTCGCCACGGACATCACGCCCGACCTCTTCTCGACCGATCCCGGCACGCCGGTCTTCCATCTGCGCGTCAAGGGGAGCCCGGCCTCGCTGGCGGCGGAACTCCACGCCGACTACGGCGGACAGGAGGTCGTCGCCGGCGCGCCCGAGATTCCCGGCGCCATCAGCGTGCCGGATCCCGACGACCTGCTGCACTACTTCACGCGCAACCTGCCCGCTGAGCAGCGCGCCCTGGCGCGAATCAACGCCGCCGGGTTCGGCGGCGACCGCGGCGACGCGCTGGACCACATCGTGGGGCCGCGCGCGGTGCTCAACTTCCTCGGCGGCGAGCTGACGGTGCTGCGGCGCGAGGGCTGGCGCATCGAGATCGAGGGCCGCGTCCGGGAGCACTTCGACAGCCTCGACATGGCGATACCGGTCGTCGCGATCGAGGCCGGCGGCGACGGGCGCGAAGGCTTCGAGGTCGGCATCGCCTACGAGGCGGCCGGCGGCCGGCGCCTCGCCCCCGCCGAGATCCAGCGCGCGCTGCTGCGCGGCGACAGTTTCCTGGAGCACGAGGGCGCCACGGTGCTGATTGACCGCGACGCGGTCGAGGCGATGCGCCGTGTCTTCAAGGACTGCGAGGCACGCGAGGGGCGCGCGCCGGGACACTTCCGCCTGCCGTCCATCTACGCGCCCTACGTCCAGTCCTCGCTGGCGGCGCTAGACGGCATCGATGTCGAGGAGCCGCCCGACTGGCGCAAGCGCGCGGCGCAGCTCAACCGCGACCTGCGCATCGCCCCCGAGCCGCTGGGCGCGCTCGACCCCGTGCTGCGCCCCTACCAGAAGGAGGGCGTCTACTGGCTCCGCTTCCTCGAGACCAGCGGCTTCGCCGGCATCCTGGCCGACGAGATGGGCCTCGGCAAGACGCTCCAGACGCTCGCCTGGCTCCGCCTGCCGCGCCTGAAGGAGGCGGCGCGCGGCAAGCCGGCGCTGATCGTCGGACCGACCAGCCTCGTCGAGAACTGGGCCCGCGAGGCCGCCCAGTTCACGCCGGAGCTCCGCTGCCTCGTCATGTCGGGCAGCGGCCGGCACGACCGCTGGGAGGAGATCCCGCGGCACGATGTCGTGATCACCTCCTATGCGCTGCTGCGGCGCGACCTGGATCGCTACCGCGAGCTGACCTTCTCCGCGGCGATCCTCGACGAGGCGCAGCACATCAAGAACCGCGCGACGCAGAACGCCGTCGCCGCCTGCCAGATCCGCGCCGAGAACCGCCTGGTTCTGACCGGCACGCCGGTCGAGAACAGCGTGGCCGACCTCTGGTCGATCCTACATTTCCTGATGCCCGGCTACCTCGGCGCCTACGACGCCTTCAAGGCGGACTACGAGCAGCCGATCGCCGCCGGCGACCGCGAGGGCGAGCAGGCCCAGCAGCGCCTGCGCCGCAAGCTCAAGCCGTTCCTGCTGCGCCGCATCAAGCGCGACGTTGCCCGCGACCTGCCGGAGAAGATCCAGAAGGTCTCCTTCTCGGCGCTGACGACGGACCAGGAACGCCTCTACACCGCCCTGCTCCAGCAGTACCGCAGCAAGATCGGCGACCTCGTTGCGGCGCGGGGCTTCGAGCGCTGCCGCATGGAGGTGCTGGCGATCCTGCTGCGGCTGCGGCAGGCCTGCTGCCACCTGGAACTGCTGCCGCCCGAAATCCGCGGCGACACGCCCCCGGAGGCCCCCTCGGCCAAGCTGGATCAGTTCCTCGAGATCCTCGACGAGGCCATCGACGGCGGCCACCGCATGCTCGTCTTCAGCCAGTTCGTCGGCATGCTCAAGCTGCTGCGCCGCGCGCTCGATGCGCGCGGAATTCCCTACTGCTATCTCGACGGCGGGACGCAGGAGCGCCTGGCCGAATGCCAGCGCTTCAATCTCGACCGCGCGATCCCCGTCTTTCTGATCAGCCTCAAGGCGGGCGGCACGGGGCTCAATCTGACCGGCGCCGACATGGTCGTGCACTTCGACCCCTGGTGGAACCCGGCCGTCGAGGACCAGGCCACCGACCGCGCCCACCGCATCGGCCAGAAGCGCACGGTCTGCAGCATCAAGCTGATAACGGAGCACACCGTCGAGGAGAAGGTCCTGGCCCTGCAGCAGCGCAAGCAGGCCGTGATCCAGGCCACGGTCGGCACGACCGACGAGACGGTCATGCAGTCGCTGACCTGGGCCGATGTGCAGGAGTTGCTGCGGTAGCGAACGGAAGATAAGGGTTCAGGGTTCAGGGTTCAGGGGGAAAGCGGCGGACTTTTTATCTGGTCGTGAGCCTTGTCGATAAGGGTTCAGGGTCAAGGTCGACAGGAACGACGTGTATCGACGGGTGGCGACAGGTACCGACCGGCGAACACGTCTCGAACCCGTCGCCACAAGTGCCACCTGTCGAAAACGCGGCCATCGCCGCGCTCCAGGGCCTAATCCGGCCACTCTCCACGGCCACCGGGTTTCCTCGTCCTCGTCCTCGTCCTCGTTACCTTTCGACACGGAATTTTACATGGATGCACAGGATGGACAGGATTGTTTGAGGGGAGGGGAAAAGCTTGCCGAGTGAGAGTGCCGAGAAAGAGGGCGTTTAAGCGGGCGAGAAAGGCCGCTGGGAGCCGCTCGCCAACTCTGCGACTCTGCGCCTCTGCGTTAAATCTTCCCGCGCAGCCGGCTTCCACGCCGGCCAAATCCGGCGCGGGTGGAACCGCGCCCTCCAGCGGTCGCCGCGCCCCTTCGTGCCCTTCGTGATCTTCCTGGTGAAATGGCGGATCGAGGACGAGGACGAGGATGATCGAGGGCAGGCAGGAATGCCTGCCGCACCTTTCCTCGCCCCATCCGCGACATCCGCGAAATCCGTAGCTTCTCCCAGACCACCACCATCCTGTCCATCCTGTGCATCCATGTAAAAGAGTCACGCCTCACGCCTCACGCCTTCACGCATCACGCCTCACGCCTCACGCCTTCACGCATCACGCCTTCACGCATCACTGTCCCCTTCTCCCATTTCCCTCCGACCAGGCCCACCCGACCAGGCCCACCGTGTTTCCGCTTGTTTCGGCGGCGGGAGTCGCGTAAGCTTGCCGCAAACAACGGGGTCTGGCCCCGGCACGAGGAGCATCATGTTTACAGGCACCTACACGGCACTCGTCACGCCCTTCAACCGCGATGGCAGCGTGGACTACGGCAAGCTGCGCGCGCTCGTGGAGTGGCAGATCGCCGAGGGCATTGACGGGGTCGTGCCGGTCGGCACGACCGGCGAATCGCCGACGCTCGAGTACGACGAGCACCACAAGGTCATCGGCGAGGTGGCCAGGGCGGCCGCC
>CAYPJN010000312.1:0-3719 GCA_964411055.1 uncultured Lentisphaerales bacterium
GAGATGCGCGCCCGCTGCAAGATGGTGAACTTCGGCATCATCTACGGCATCTCGCCCTTCGGGCTGGCCCAGCGGCTCAACCTGCCGCGCAAGCAGGCCGGCGAACTGATCGACGCCTATTTCGCCCAGTACCCCGGCATCCGGCGCTACATGGAGCAGAGCGTGGCCGAGGCCCGCGAGAAGGGCTACGCCCAGACCGTGCTGGGGCGGCGGCGTTACCTGCGCGACATCAACTCGCGCAACGCCACGGCCCGCCAGTCCGCCGAGCGCAACGCGATCAACACGCCGGTGCAGGGCAGCGCGGCCGACCTGATCAAGCTGGCGATGGTGCGTGTCGCGCGCGATCTGAAGGCGGCCGGGCTGAAGTCGCGTCTGGTGCTGCAGATACACGACGAGCTGCTCTTCGACGTGCCGCGCGGCGAGGAGCCCGCGCTGCGCGCGCTGGTCCGCGAGGCGATGGTCGGCGCGCTCGACCTCGGTGTGCCGCTGGAGGTGGAGCTCGGCAGCGGCCGCACCTGGCTCGAGGCGCACTAGAAAAATCGACGCTTGCGGCTTGCTGCGCGATCCGTTAAATTATTCGTTTCTCCGGCGGATGCCGGAGGGCCTGCCACGCCCCCAGCCGGGAACTGGAATGCTGGCGTGTCAGGCAAATCCTGCTCAAGCAACCATTCAGGACGGCGGCGGGCCGCGCGCGCCCCGACGGGGCACGCAAGGCAGCCACTGCCGCGGTTCGGCCGGTTCCCGGACGGAGAACGCGCCCGGCGCCGGAGTCGGAACACACAACACATGGCGAAACACAAGCCCGTGACCTTTACTGCCAAGACGGGTGGCAACTACGATCTGATGGCCGCCGCGCTGGCCGGCGCGGAGAATCAGTTCAAGGCGGGCAAGATCGTGAAGGGCACCATCCTGGCCATTCGCGGCAACGAGGTGCTCGTGGACATCGGCTACAAGGCCGAGGGCATCGTCCCGGCCGGCGAGTTCAAGGACGCCGCCGAGATCAAGGTCGGCGACCAGTACGACGTTCTGCTCGTCAACATGGAGCGCGACGACGGCATGGTCGAGCTGAGCAAGGCCAGGGCCGACGAGAAGCTGCGCTGGGACGCGCTCCTGCGCAAGTACGCCGAAGGCTGCACGCTCAACGGCCTGGTCACGGGTCGCGTACGCGGTGGCCTGATCGTCAATGTCGACGGCATCGAGGCCTTCCTGCCCGGCTCGCAGCTCGATGTCGATCCGGTCCATGATGTCGAGCCCTTCATCAACCAGACGCTGGAATTCAAGCTGATCAAGATCAGCCACGAGCGCCGCAACCTGATCCTCTCGCGCCGCGAACTGCTCGAGGACCGCATGGCCGACCAGAAGCGCGACCTGCTGGCCTCGATCCAGATCGGCCAGCACCGCACCGGCCGCGTGAAGAACATCACCGATTTCGGCGCGTTCATCGATCTCTCGGGCCTCGACGGCCTGCTGCACATCACCGACATGAGCTGGGGGCGCGTCAAGCACCCCAGCGAGGTCGTCAAGGTCGGGCAGGAGCTCGAGATCGTGATTCTCGACGTCGACCTGACGCGCGAGCGCGTCTCGCTGGGACTCAAGCAGATCCAGCCGAATCCCTGGGATGGCGTCGAGTCGCGCTACCCGGTCGGCAGCCGCCTGCGCGGCAAGGTCGTCAACCTGGTGCCCTACGGCGCCTTCGTCGAGATCGAGCCGGGCATCGAGGGGCTCGTGCATGTCTCCGAGTTCTCGTGGACCAAGCGCGTGGCACGCGCTTCGGACGTGCTCTCCACCGGCGACGAGGTCGACGTGGTCGTGCTCTCCATCAACTCCACCGACCAGAAGATCGCCCTCGGCATCCGCCAGACCTCGGCCAACCCCTGGGACACGGTGCAGGACCGCTACCCGGTCGGCAGCCGCGTGAAGGGCAAGGTGCGCAACTTCACCTCCTACGGCGCCTTTGTCGAGATCGAGGACGGTATCGACGGCATGATCCACGTATCGGACATGTCCTGGACGCGCAAGATCAACCACCCCAGCGAGATGATCCAGAAGGGGCAGGAGGTCGAGGCCGTCGTGCTGGAGGTCGATCCCTCCAACCAGCGCATCAGCCTGGGCCTCAAGCAGGCCAGCGACGATCCCTGGCACACCATCGCCGCGCGCTACGCCATCGGGCAGGTCGTCAAGGGCAAGGTCTCCAAGATCGCCTCGTTCGGCGCCTTCATCGAGCTCGAGGACGGCGTGGACGGGCTGGTGCACATCTCGCAGATCAGCGAGACGCGCGTCGAGAAGGTCAAGGACGCCCTCAAGATCGGCCAGGAGGTCGAGGCGCGCATCGTGCGCATCGACCGCGACGAGCGCCGCATCGGCCTCAGCATCAAGGCCATGAGCATGAACGAGGGCGAGATCGAGGCCCTGAGCAAGGAACTGAGCCAGGTCGAGCTCAAGCCCGGCGAGAACCTCGTCGGCCTTGCCGCCGCGTTTGACGACGCCTTCGCGCAGAGCGAGGAGTGGCAGCCGGGCGCGAAGCAGGACAAGCAGGACAAGTAGACGTCCGCGCCGCGGATTGTGGAGGCGGGGCGCCCTTGCGGGGGCCCCGCCTTCTTTCTTTTACGCCGATCGGTTCGTCACGGGGGCGATGGGCGCTTCCCTGTGTCGTTGGCCTCGCATGATTCAGCATCTCCTCCTCAGTCGTCCTCGTCGTCCTCGTCCTCGAATCGCTGCCTTGCTTTATCGAGGACGAGAACGAGGACTGTTCGCTTCGCTCACTGAGGACGAGGACGAATATGTACAAGCTCACGGCGGCGTGAGCTTCAGTGGCGCGGGACCTCCGGGACCGCGGATTATGATCCGGGCTGGCCGTCCCGGAGGTCCGGCCCCACCGGTGCCGGCAGCCTCCTCTGGTGCTTGCGGTTGACGATTACGCGACGCTTGCGGTGGACGGGGAAACAGTGGCGCGGGACCGCCGGGACCGCGGATTATGATCCGGGCTGGCCGTCCCGGAGGTCCGGCCCCACCGGTGCCGGCAGCCTCCTCTGGTGCTTGCGGTTGACGATTACGCGACGCTTGCGGTGGACGGGGAAACAGTGGCGCGGGACCGCCGGGACCTCTATAACTTCTCGATTCCATTCCATTGTGTCGCTGGTGTCGCTGGTTCCTGTCGCTGGTTCCTTGCCTAGAACAAGCAATACCACTATACTTACCCACTTTAATTGAGCACGTTCACTCACCCGGAACCACGACCATGTCCAGCCTGCTCGACACCCTCCGCGCCCGCCACCTGTTCGACGATATGACCAGCCCGGACCTCGAGGCGGCGCTGCAGCGGCCCCTGACCCTCTACGCCGGCTTCGACCCGACCTCGGAGAGCCTGCAGGCCGGCAACTACGTCACGATCATGACCCTCGCGCACTTCCAGCGCGCCGGGCACCGCGTCATCGCCCTCGTCGGCGGCGCGACCGGACTCATCGGCGACCCCTCGGGCAAGAGCACCGAGCGCCAGCTCCTCACGGCCGAGACGGTCGAGCGCAACCTCGTCGGCATCCGCGAGAATCTCTCCCGCTTCCTGGACTTCGATCCCCAGAGCCCCAATCCCGCCATCCTGGTGAACAACCACGACTGGTTCGGGGAGATGACCTTCATCGGCTTCCTGCGCGACGTCGGCCGCTACTTCCGCATGGGCAACATGCTCGGCAAGGAGAGCGTCCGCAAGCGCCTCGAGACCG
>CAYPJN010000313.1:0-3719 GCA_964411055.1 uncultured Lentisphaerales bacterium
AAACCTTCGCCCAGGTGCTGCGCAAGCTCGGTTCGCGGCGCGTGCTCGTCGTCCATGGCCTCGACGGCATGGACGAGATCACACTTACGGGTCCGACACGCTGTTCGGAGCTCAAGGACGGCCGCATCCGGACCTACGACATCAACCCGCTCGACTATTTTCCGGAGCTTTGTGCGTTGTCCGACCTCGCCGGGGGCGACCCCACCGCGAACGCCGCCATCACGCGCGGCATCCTGTCCGGCGAGATCCGCGGGCCGAAGCGCGACATCGTGCTGATCAACGCCGCCGCATCCCTGCTTGCCGCCAACCGCGCGCCCGACCTGGCCGCGGGGATCGCGCAGGCCACAGCCGCCATCGACTCCGGCGCGGCTCTCGACAAACTGGAGCGGCTGGTTGCCTGGACCCGGCAATAGACCGCGCATCATGGAAATGGAACGCATGACCATCCTCGAAACCATTGTGGCGGCCCGGCGGCAGGCGGTCGCCGACGCGCGGAAACGCGTGTCGCAGGCCAGCCTTGAGCACGCGGCCGCTGGTCGGCGCGACTACCGCGGATTTGCCGCCGCGCTCGACCATCCCGGACTCCGCGTCATCGCGGAGATCAAGCGCGCCTCGCCCTCGCGGGGGCCGATCGCGCCCGCGCTCGATCCCGCCACTCTGGCGCGCGCCTACGCCGACGGCGGGACCGCGGCTCTGTCGGTGCTGACCGAGCCGGACTTCTTCCAGGGATCGCCCGACGACCTGCACCGCGCCCGCGCCGCGACGGTACTTCCCGTGCTGCGCAAGGACTTCATCATCGACCCTTACCAAGTCTACGAGACGGCCGCCCTCGGTGCCGACGCACTGCTGCTGATCGTCCGCGTGCTGGACGATACGCAACTCCACGCGCTGCACGCGCTGGCCCGGCATATCGGGCTGGATGTCCTGACGGAAGTCCATGACGCCCGGGACATCGCACGCGCCAACGCCCTCGGCGCACCGCTGGTCGGCATAAACAACCGCGACCTGGCGCATTTCAAGACCGATACCGCACAGGCGACACGCCTGGTCGGCCGGCTCCATCCCGGCTGCCTGCCGGTGGCCCTGAGCGGCATCCGGACCGCCGACGACATCCGGCGTACGCTGGCCGGCGGCATTACGCGCGTCCTGGTCGGTGAGACGCTGGTGCTTGCGCCCGATCCCGCCGCTACGTTGCGCGGGTGGATCGCCGGCGCGCCGTCCGCAGGGGATTTAACGCAGAGGCGGGGAGACGCAGAGGAGAAGGTAGGGCGAGGCGTCCCCGCCGAGCCGCACCCGACCCCCGCCACCTCCGTGCGGCTCACCGGGACGGTTCGCCCTACCAAACTGATCCCACCGTTGAATCCGAAGCATCAAGCCACGCTCCCTCCAGCCGGGAACACCGACGGTTGCCATCCCCTCTCCAACCTGAAGATCTGCGGCATCATGGACCGCGCGACGGCCGAGGGATGCGCCCGTGTGGGTGTCGGGGCGCTGGGAGCGGTATTTTTCAAGGGCAGCCCGCGCTGCGTGACGCCGCATCAGGCGCGCGGAATGTTCGCAGGCCTGCCGCCGGCGATCGCGCGCGTCGGCGTCTTCGTCGACCGGCCCGCCGACGAGGTGATTGCCGTGGCGCGCGAGGCGGGGCTTGGCACCGTGCAGCTGCATGGTGCCGAAACCGCCGTGACCTGCCGCCGCGTGCAGCAGGCCGGGTTCCGCGTCGTCAAGGTGCTCAAGACCGGCGGAACGGCCCTCGTGGCGGCCGCGCGCGCGCTGCCGTCCGGTGTCGGCGTGCTTGTGGAATGCGGCCGCGGCGTCCTGCCCGGCGGCAACGGCGCCGTCTGGCAGTGGCAGGAGGCCGCGCCCCTGGCGGCGGAATGCGCGTTCGCGCTGGCGGGCGGGCTGACCTCCGCGAATATTCTGGAGGCGACCCGCCGCTCCGGGGCCGCCGCCTGGGATGTCAGCTCGGGCGTCGAACGCGCGCCGGGCGTCAAGGATCTTGCGGAGGTTGAGACGCTGGCAAGGCGGCTCCGGGAGGCGCTCGCCTCCGGAACCCTTGCGAACCGCGCGCCGGGCTTCTGGGTTCACGCGGCGGGAGGTTTGCAGGCATGAGCCATCCGCAGCTTGAGAACATCAACATCAAGTCGGTCGAGCCGCTGGCCACGCCGCGCCAGTTGCGGGCCGCCGTGCCGCATACCGCCCTCTCAGCATGCACGGTCATGCAGGGACGCGCGGCCATCGAGCGCATCCTCGACGGCGAGGACCGGCGCCTGCTGGCGATCGTCGGCCCCTGCTCGATCCACAACCTAGACGCCGCGCGCGAATACGCCCGCCGGCTGCAGCGGCTGCGTGTCGAGCTGGCCGACGCCCTCTGCATCGTCATGCGCGTCTACTTCGAGAAGCCGCGCTCGGCGCTCGGCTGGAAGGGGTTCATCAACGACCCCTACCTGAACGACACCTTCCACATCGAGGAGGGCATCCGGATGGCGCGCGAGTTTCTGGTGGAACTCGCCGAGATCGGCCTGCCCGCCGCGACCGAGGTGCTGGAGGCGCTGATGCCGCAGTACATCGGCGACCTGATCGCCTGGTCCGTGATCGGCGCGCGGACCGCCGAGGCGCAGACGCACCGCGAGATCGCCAGCGGCCTCTCGACGCCCGTGGGCTTCAAGAACGCGACCGACGGCTCGCTGGATGCCGCCGTCAACGGCATGCGTTCGGCCCTGGGATCGCACCACTTCCTCGGCGTGACCGAGGACGGCCTGCCCGCCGTCTTCGGCACCACCGGCAACCCGTATCCCCACATCGTGCTCCGCGGCGGACACCAGCCGAACCACGACGCCGCCAGCATCGCGGCCTGCGAGGCGGCGCTGCGCGACGCGCACCTGCCCGAGCGGATCGTCGTCGACTGCAGCCACGGCAACTCCGGCAAGCGGCCCGAACGCCAGGGGGCCGTGCTCCGCGACCTGCTCGCGCAGATCGAGGCGGGCAACCGCTCGATCTGCGGCTTCATGCTGGAGAGCCATCTCGAAGGCGGCGCGCAGCCCATGCCGAAGGATCTCGCGCAACTGCGGCCCGGGTGTTCCGTGACCGATCCCTGCATCGACTGGGAAACCACCGACGCGCTGCTGCGCGAGGCGCGGGAGAGGTGGTTGGTGGTTCATGGTTGATGGTTGATGGTTGATGGTTGATGGGGTATGGTTGATGGGGTATGGTTGACTGCGGGAGTGGAAACATGAGCGCAACGTTCAAGGATTTGGAAGTGTGGCAGCAAGCCATGGAACTGGCGGAAGCTGTCTATCGCATCACACAGCCCTTTCCCAAAGAGGAACTATTTGTTTTGACAAGTCAGGCCCGACGTGCCGTCGTCTCAATCCCATCCAATATCGCGGAGGGCAGCGGACGCAAAAGCGATAGCGAATTTCTGCAATTCCTATCGATCGCGAACGGCTCGCTAAGAGAACTAGAAACGCAGATGCTGCTTGCCGCACGCATCGGTTATCTTGCGCCAACACAACTCGACCCCCTGCGAACACAGATGGACACGGTTGGTCGTTTGTTGACTGGCCTCCGTAAATCCATCCGGCAACGCACCACCAACCCCTAACGGAGCACCCCATGAAACCCTCCCCCACCAAGCAAGCACCATCGACCACCAACCATCCACCATCAACCACCAACCATCAACCATCAACCACCAACCACCAACCACCAACCACCCACCA
>CAYPJN010000314.1:0-3716 GCA_964411055.1 uncultured Lentisphaerales bacterium
GCACCTCCCACTCCATGGCCACGAGACTGATGGCGGCGTTGGCGTAGCTGTGCGGAAAGAGGATCGGCTTGACCAGTCGCGGGCCCTTCGCGACATAGTCGGCAAAAAAGAGATCCAGCGTCTGCACGCCGCCCCAGGCAGTGCCGACGGCGAGTCCCGTCCGTTCCGGCGCGAAGCTCCCGGCGTCGAGCCGGCCGGCCTGGCGCGCCAGGGCCGCCACCGCCAGCAGCAGTTCGCTCTGCCGGTCCAGGTAGGCTTTCGGCGTGGCGAGCAGATCGGCCAGGGCGAACGCGGGCACTTCGCCGGCCAGGTTGTCGGCGCCGGCAGGTGGCGTCACGCGGGCGGCGGGAAAACAGGCCGGCTCGCCCTCGCGCCAGGCGGCGGCCGACTCCTCCAGGCCGATGCCCAGCGCGGAGAGCGTGCCGCAGGCCGAGATGACGATGTCGCGAGGAACAGACATGGCGATCAGACCTTTGTGAAGAGCGCCGCCGCGTTGCAGCCGCCGAAACCGGCGGAGTTCGAGAGTACGCAGGCAAGGGAAACCTCACGCGGGGCGCCGGTGACCAGATCGACGCGGGCCTCGGGATCGGGGGTCTCGAAGTTGGCGGTCGGTGGAATCAGGCCGTGGCGCAGGGAGAGAATCGAGACGATGGCCTCGATGCCGCCGGCCGCGCCCAGCAGGTGGCCGATGGCCCCCTTGTTGGCGGTGACGGGGATCGCGGCGGCGCGCGCTCCGAATAGGTCGTGGAAGGCCTGCGCCTCCGTGAGATCGTTGGGACGGGTGCCGGTGCCGTGGGCGTTGATGTGGTCGACCGCCTCCGGCGCGCGGCCGGCCATGGCCAGCGCCTGGCGCATGACGTGGGCGCTGCCGGAGGCGCGCGGCGGCGGGGCCGTCATATGAAAGCCGTTGTTGCCGGTGGCCCAGCCGGCCAATTCGGCCAGCGGCTCGCCGCCGCGGGCCGCGCAGACGTCCGCGCGTTCCAGCACGAGGGCGCAGGCGCCCTCACCGAAGAGCGTTCCCGAGCGGTTGAGATCGAAGGGTCGCACACAGTCGCGCGTCATCGTGCGCAGCGAGCAGAGCCCGCTCCAGGCGCAGCGCGAAAGGGCGTCGTAGCCGACGACCAGCAGACGCCGGGCGCGGCCGGCGCGCAGGAGCGCGGCGGCATGGGCCAGCGCGGCGGCGCTGGCGGCGCACGAGAGCGAAAGGGTCGCCGCGGGGCCGGTCAGCCCGAGGGCGGCGGCCAGCCGCCGCGTCGGCAGCGCCTGGGCGCAGGCCTCGAGCGCTGTCTCCGGGGCCTCGTCGGCCAGGGCGCGTTCACCCTCGTCGAGCGCGCCGAAGTTGCTGGCCGTGACCAGTCCGGGTTCCGTGGGGTCGCCGCCGGCCTGCGCGAGGGCCTCGGTGCAGGCGCCCAGGGCGAAGCCGGTTGCGAGATCGGGACGCGGCAGAGGATGGGGCGTCGCCGGAATTGTATAGTTGCGGATCTGCCCTCCTCTGACGCAGGCGATGCCGCCCAGTTCAAAGCGGTCGATCGCGGAGATCCCCGACTCGCCGGCCAGCAAACCCTGCCAGAGGCGCGCGACCGAGGCACCATAGGGCGTCAAGGCGCCCATGCCGGTGATGAAGATGCGTCCGGGGGCCATCAGGGTTGGCCTTTCATGCAGAGGCCGCCATCGACGCAGAGCACCTGGCCGGTGACATATGCGGCGGCGTCGGAGAGCAGGAAGCGGACGACGGCGGCGACCTCCTCCGGGCGCCCGAAACGCGCCATGGGAATGGCTTCGCACTGCCGCGCCCGGCGGGCCTCGGGCATCTGCGCCGTCATGTCGGTTTCGATCGGTCCCGGCGAGACGACGTTGACCGTGACGCCGCTGGGCGCCAGCTCGCGTGCGGCGGTTCGGGCCAGGCCCAGGAGCCCGGCCTTGGAGGCGCTGTAGGCCGCATGCAGCAGGTCGCCCGTGAGCGCAGCGTCCGACGAGATGTAGACGATGCGTCCCGCACGGCGGCGCACCATGGCGCGGCTGACGGCCTTGGTGAGGTAGAAGGCCGAATCGAGGTTGTTTGCGATCACCTGGTGCCAACTTTCAGGGCTAGTGAGTGGCAGCGGCATGGCGAGGTTGATGCCGGCATTGGCCACGAGCTTGTCGACTGCGCCCCAGCGCGATTCCACCAGCCCGAGCGCGGCGGCGATGGAGGCAGGATCGCCGACATCGGCCTGCACTGCCAGCGCCTCGCCGCCCGCCGCCGCGATCTCCGCGACGACGCCCGCCGCCGCGTCGGCAGACTGACGGTAGTTGACGACGACACGGTCGCCGCCACGGCCCAGGGCCAGCGCTATGGCGCGGCCGATGCCGCGCGAGGCGCCGCTGATCCAGACGACCGGCGATGGCTTGCTATCGGTGCTCATGGCTTTTCCCTGGGCAGGAAGGGTTCCAGGACACTCTCGGTGACCAGTTCCACGCCCGCCTGCCGCTGTATGGATGCCAGGTCCAGGCCGTGGGCCTGGGCCAGACGGCGCGCCTTGGGGGTGGCGCGCACGGCGGGCGCGGCGGAGGAGGCGGCAGCCGGCGCGGGCGCCGCGGACGGAACCGCGCCCGCCGACGACGCGGTCGCCGGGGACGTCGCAACCTGCGCGCGGTAGGCGCGCAGGCGTTCCGCGTTCTCCGCGGCCGCGTCCGGATCATGCTCGCCTTGGGCGCCGATCAGTCCCAGGACGTAGTGGACCGGGACAACGCTCTTCACGTCGGCATAGATCGCCAGCAGCGTGCCCGCGGCGGTCGACTCGATTTCGAAGGCCGCCTTGTCGGTCGTGACCTCGGCGATGATCTCGCCCGGCGCCACACAGTCACCGGGCGCCTTGCGCCAGCCGGTGACGGTGACATCGACGATGTTGGCGTCTATGAAGGGAACGGTGATGCGTGTCATGTTGGTTCGTGGACGGCGCTACCAGTCCTCGGAGAGCGGCAGCCGGCTGGCGGCCGGCGCATGTGGTGGAATTGGAACCAGTTGCACAGGAGTGGTGTTGCCCGCACGGTCGCGGATGGCGAACCGCATCCAGCAGGGCTCCGACGATGGCAGGTTGACGAGCGCCGGGCGGAAGGCGGTGTGCGGAGCCTGGCCGTTGCCCTGCCACCGGATTCCGGCGACGCCACTGGCGTCGTAGGCCTTGAAGACGAGCAGGTCTGTGGGCGCCCACGCCGCAAGGATGGCACCCGCGCGCACCTGCAGCACAGCGGGTCCGCCGGCGGGCATCACGATGGCGAACTCCTGCAAGATTAAGGGGTCGGCGCTGCCGCTGAGTTCTCGCAGGCAGGCGGGGACATCGACCATCAGGTCGTTCCAGCGTCCCGGCTTCCAGTCCAGGCTTGCGAAGAGGATCTTGTTGTCGGCGCGTGTGTCGCGGAACACTGGGAAGAGGTAGGCGCCGCGCGTCAGCGGCTTGGCGCCGTCGGGGCGCTTGGGCGGACGGAAGCGCAGCTCGAAGAGCAGGGCGTTGGTCGTGATTTTCGTTTCGGGAGCCAGGCGGAGGCTGAGCGCCAGGTAGCGATGGACGCCGGGAGACCACTGCGGATTGGCGAAGGTGCGGGCGGCCATGCCGTCCTTCGCGCCGGCCTGGAGGCTGACGAAGGCGAAACCGTCGGTCGAGACGCCCTCCTGCACCGCCAGCTCGCGGTTGACCGTGAAGAGCTGGCTCGGACTGGCGATGGCCGGCGCCCAC
>CAYPJN010000315.1:0-3689 GCA_964411055.1 uncultured Lentisphaerales bacterium
CCTCGCCGATCTCCGGCAGCAGACTCCAGGCGGCGCACCCCACAACCTCGCCATCCAGATCGGCAACGTAGAAACGGTCGATGTTCTGGACGATGTCGTTGAACGAGCGCGTGACCAGGTTGTCCGCATGCTCGCGGATCAGGTCGAAGATGGCCTGCACGTCGTCCAGGTCGGCCGGGCGCACGACCGGGGCCGCCTGCGTCTGGGAACGCTCTTTCATGCCGCATATCCTACACGATTTCTTGCGCAGTGGCGACAGTGTGCTGATTGACGCCCGTATCCGCTCCCGATAAGATACGCCGCACCATGTGGCACCTCCCCTCCCCTCCTCGCGGACGGACCGAAGCTTTCGAGATGACAACTGCCGCCGCCGCGCGTGTCTCCCGAGGGGCGGCCGGCCGACACCGGCGGCAAACGCCGGCGACCACGCTTCTCTGCTGCCTGCTGGCCGTCCCCGCGCTTCACGCAACCCCGCAAGTGCGGCTGCGTACGGCCGGTCGCGGCCCGATCCCCGCTCCCGAATCCCTTGCCGCGCGGGTCGAGACGCAGGGACGCACTTCGCGGCTCGTCGAGTTGGAGATCGCCGCCGTGGGCCAGCGCGTGCCGCGCACATTCTCGCGCCACCTCATCGGCAACACCGAGGGCTTCGACTGGTATGTCAGCCGCCACTTCGCGCTCAAGACCGATCTGCCGGAAACCCAGGTTCGCGAGTCGCTGACCCTGCTCGAACTGGGATTGCCGCAACTCGAGGCGATCTTCGGCGCCTCCACTGCCGCGCTGGCCGACCGCCGCATGGCCTTTGTCTTCGCCTCCGGCCGCCAGGCGCTGCGTCGCGCCATGGCCGACGACGACCTGCATGTTCTAAACCTCGGGGGCATCACGCAGGAGGGCTACTGGGGCGCCTACCAGTACGCCGGATCGCCCTACCAGAACCGCTACATCATCCTCCACGAATTCGCCCACCTCTTCCAGTACGCCGTCGCCGGCAGCACGCGCCACTGCTACGGCTTCTTTATCGAGGGCATCGCCGACTTCTTCTCCAGCCATGTCTACGACCCGGAAAGCCGGCAACTGACGATCAACGTCCTCGACCGAGCCCCCATGCACAACCATCTGGCCGCCGGCCTGGCGGAATGGGAGCGACGCCGGCGCCCGTCCCTCAGCGCGCTCTACGCGGAAGGCGCCACAACGCGCGGACTCGATGTCCTGATGACGGCCTTCCTGCAGTCGACCCCCGAGCGTGAGATCAAGTGGCGTCTCTTCTGCAACGAGACCCTGCGCCGCGGCCGCCCCGACCAGGATCCCAGACAACTCTCCGACGATCTAATGGCCGCGCTCTATGGCGGCTGGTCGGCACTCGACAGCGGCTTCGCCGCCTGGATGGAGCGCCTGCCGACCTTCGAGCAGCTCGACTACGGCTTCGACCAGTACGGCGAGGCGCTGGTCAGCCAGGATCCGCTGCCCGGCCGCACGGCCCGCCTGCGCCTCAATCCTCCGCCCCTGGCGCGGACGGCCGCCGACGCCTTCACCCGCGACTATCCCCGTCCGGCGGCCCGGAACCTTCTCCCGACGGCGACCAACGCCTTCAGCCTCGGCTTCACCCTGTGCCCGCCGGCGCAGCCTCCAGCCGGCCGGCTCGAACTGCGGCTCGGCGGCGCGGAGCCGGCGCTCCGCGTCAGCGTCAGCAACGGCCAGCAGATCGTCCTAGCAACCATCTCATCGAACTGGACATGCGCCCTGCCCCAGCAGTCGCCGTCCGGTTCCGGATCGACGGAGATCGGCGTGCTGCTCGACGTGACTCCTGAAGCGGCGTGCGTGTCGCTGCTGCGCGGCACGGAGTTGCAGCCGCTGGCGCAGGGGAGCGTGCCCCTCGATCACGGTCAGTTCACGACCGCAGGAGCCGCGCCCGCCGTGCTCGCCGCCACATGTGGCGGCTATCGCCTGATCCCCTGGTTTCCGGAAGATGTTGTGCCCAGCCCCAGCGGTTCAACGCCGTCCGTCCGCCAGGCGTGGCGACCGCTCGACTCGCGCTTCGGCACCCCCGGCGCCGCCGGTCCGGTCTTCCGAGCCCTCCGGGCGCTGGGCACGGATGCCCCGGACACGCTGCGCATTGCGGGCCACATGCTGCTGGCCGACGCCGCTTCCGCCCCCGGCGGCCAGCGCCGCCTGCCCGACGACGAGCTGCGGTCCGAGGCTTTCTGGAAGGGGCTCGCCGAGGCAATCCGCACGTCGGCCGCCGGGGACGCAGCACGCCAGGCGGCGCTGGCCGCGCTGGCGGACGCCGCGCTGGATCTGGCGCTCGTGCCTTCGGATAACGGCGGCGGGGACGCGGCCATCGTGCGCCTGCGCCGTCCCGCCATCGGCGCGTGGCGCGGCAGCCTTTCGCTCCGGCTGGACGGACTGCATCTACAGACGCGCGCCCTGCGCGGACGCCGACGCGCGGAAAAGGAAGAGGAAGTGCGCCTGGCGCTGCCCCGCGCGGTGCGCGCGGGCGTGCATACCGTTGCGGCCACGGCCGAAGTGACCTGGATGGGACAGCCGCTGACGCTGCAGCGCCGCGTCGTGGCCAATCCGGGCATTCCGCGCTGGCACGTCGTCGGCCCCTTCATGCTGCCAGGAGGCGTCTTCACCAACACGGTCTTCCCGCCCGAGCAGGAGGCTCCGGACATGGGGCGCCTCTTCGCCGCGCCCGACGGCACGCAGATGCACTGGCGGCGCGTGGAGCCGCCGCCGGGTCAGCCGCTGGAGACGGACCACCTGATCCACTTCGCCAAGGGCTTCCGGCGCCAGGCCAACTTCGCCGCCGCCTATGCCGCGGCGTTCTTCGACTGCGAGGCTGCCATGCCGGCCACGCTCGCGCTGGGCGTTTCGGACGGCGTGCAGGTCTGGCTGAACGGGGAGTGCGTGCTGACGGACATGCGCCCGCGCGAATGGGCGCCAGGCAATGTCCGCGTGCCGGTGGAACTGGCGCGCGGCGCCAACACCCTGCTGGTCAAGAGCGTGCACGCCGACGGGCTCTGGTTCCTGTCGGCCCGGATCGAGGATGGGGCGGGCAATCCTCTGCGCGGAATTAGCTACTAACCGCAGATGAAGGGACTGATATCCCCGCGGTCGTTCAATGGGGAACTCAGGAAGGCAGGAACGCCCAGGCGGAGGCGCTGTATTCAGTCGCCTCCCGCCTGTGGTTGTGCGGCTTCGCGTCTTGCACTGTCATCACCGGCCATTCTCTTTAATTCCTGCAATTTGCGATCAAAGAAATCCTCTCGAACTGTGGTCTTTATATCAATGGCCGTCCATGTCGCGTTGCCAGTCCAGTGTGGGCCACACGCGTGTTGTTTGAGAACGAGAAATGTCTTAGGATCCAATTCGTAAAGCCACTCAGACTCTGGATCAGTTGCCTTGATCAGAACGTGAAGCCGGCCGCTGTCGGCTTGTTTTGCAGAAGAGACGAATTCACTGTGCTTCAGTCCGTAAAGCACTCCTGACAAGAAGCTTTGCATGCTTGGATGAGATGTTACCGCCGTTCCGGGAGATGTCATTGTATCTAGCTTCCCGCCCGGCTCCGGCAACATCCACCCCCTGTCGCCCTTGATAACGAACGATAGTGAAGGTTCACCATTGAGTTTCCCATTGACGTACAACAGGTTCTCTCCCTTGCTGACTACGTCGAACACGATATTGGTTGATTT
>CAYPJN010000316.1:0-3684 GCA_964411055.1 uncultured Lentisphaerales bacterium
GAGAAGCCGATCGCGATCAACGCCTACCTGGCGCAGACGATGCTGAACGCCGCGGTCGAGAATGGGGTCTTCCTCATGGAGGCCTTCATGTACCGCTGCCATCCGCAGACGGCCCGCCTCGTGGAGCTGCTCCGCGACAAGGTCATCGGCGATGTGGCCGTCATCCAGGCCACCTTCGCCTTCCAGGCGGGCTTCGCGCCCGAGTCCCGTCTCTGGAAGAACGCGCTCGGCGGCGGTGGCATCCTGGATGTCGGCGGCTACACGACCTCGATCGCGCGCCTGATCGCCGGCGCCGCCACGGGCCGGCCCTTCGCGAACCCGGTCGCCGTGACAGGCTCCGCCTGGCTGCATCCCGAGACGAAGGTCGACGGCTGGGCCGTCGGCACCCTGAAGTTCGACAACGGCATCGTGGCGACGATCTCCACCGGCGTGGGCGTGTCCGAGGAGAATGTCGTGCGCATCTTCGGCAGCCAGGGCAGCATCTTCCTGCCAAATCCCTACGTCGCGGCCCGTAGCGGCGCCATGCCCGGCAAGATCGTTGTGCGCCGCCACGGCAAGGACGAGGAGGTCATCGACATTCCCTCGGACATCACGAGCTACGTCTACGAGGCCGACGCCTGCGGGCGCGCCATCCTCGCGGGCGCGCGGCAGGTCGAGGCCCCGGCGATGACGTGGGACGACACGCTCGGCAACCTCCAGACGCAGGACGCCTGGCGCGCTGCGATCGGCCTGGTCTACGACAGCGAAAAGCCCGAGGCGCTCGGCCGTCTGACGTCGGCCAACCGTCCGCTCGCGCGGCGCGCCGACGCGCCCGCGCCCGACGGGCGCGTCCTGCATCTCGACAAGCCCCTCTCGCGCCTGGTCATGGGTGTCGACAACCAGAACACGATGCCGCATGCCGCGGCGGTGTTCGACGACTACTTCATGCGCGGCGGCAACGTCTTCGACACGGCGCACATCTACGGGCGGGAGCGCTCGGTGCTGCTGGGCCGCTGGATCCGCGAGCGGGGCGTCCGCGACCAGGTCGTGCTGATCACCAAGGGCGTCCACACGCCCAACTGCTTCCCGGATATCATTCCCCAGCAGCTCGACGAGCAGCTCGGATGGCTGGGACTCGAATCGGCCGACATCTACATGATGCACCGCGACAATCTCGACATCCCTGTAGGGCGCTTCATCGACGTGCTAAACGAGCTGGTGCGCGCCGGCAAGATCAAGGCCTTCGGCGGCAGCAACTGGACGATTGAGCGCGTGAAGAAGGCCAATGCCTACGCCCGCCGCAAGGGGTTGCAGGGCTTCTCGGTGCTCTCGAACAACTTCGCGCTGGCGGAGATGGTCAATCCGGTCTGGGGGGGCTGCCTGCACGCGCACGACGCCGCCTCGCGCGCCTTCCTCAAGAAGACGCAGATCGCGCTGCTGCCCTGGTCGAGCCAGGCGCGCGGCTTCTTCGTGCCCTCGCGGGCGCGGCCGGATCTGCGCGAGGACGCCTCGCTGGTCAACAGTTGGTACTCGGACGATAACTTCAAGCGCCAGGCGCGCGCGATCGAGTTGGCGAAGCAGAAGGGGTGCGAGCCGATCAACGTGGCGCTGGCCTGGGTGTTGAACCAGTCGTTCCCGACCTTCCCGCTCATCGGCCCGCGGTCGATCGCCGAGACGCGTTCGTGCTTCGAGGCGTTGAAGGTCAAGCTCAGCGCGCGCGAGTGCAAGTACCTGAACCTCGAGATCTAGCGCCGGCTGGGGCGGCGCGCCGGGACGTGACTCGATGACGTTTCTCCACGATCTGGCCGCGTTCCGGTTCCTCCAGTTCGCGGTGCTGGCGGCCCTGCTGGCGGCGGTCCCCGCCGGGGTCATGGGCTGCTGGGTCGTCGTGCGGCGCAGCACCTATGTCGCCGGGGCCATCTCGCACTGCATCCTGGCGGGCATCGGCGCCGCCGTCTACCTGCAGCGCGCCCATGGCGTCGCCTGGATGACTCCCGCGCTGGGGGCGGCGGTCGCCGCCGTCGGCGCGGCGCTGCTCGTCGGGTTCACCACGCTCCGGAGCCGCTTCCGTCCCGACTCCGTCCTCAGCGCGGTCTGGGCGGTCGGCATGGCGCTGGGCGTTTCCTTCCTGGCGGCCACCCCCGGCTACCAGACGGATTTGATGAGCTACCTGTTCGGCAACATCCTGATGGTCGGCCCCGCCGACCTCTGGCTGATGGCGCTCCTCAACGCGGGCGTCGCCGGCCTGATGGCGCTCTTCCACGACCGCTTCCTGGCGATCGGATTCAACGCCGAGATGGCCCGTCTGCGGGGCGTGCATGTCGAGCGCTACGAGTTGCTCTTCATGGTGCTGACCGCGCTGACGATCGTGCTGCTGGTCCAGGTGGTGGGCATCGTGCTGGCCCTGGCGCTGCTGACGCTGCCGGGCGCCACGGCCGGGCTCGTCACGCGGCGTCTCGGCCGCATGATGGCGCTGGCCTCGCTCCTGGTGCTGGTCGTCTCCATCGGCGGTCTGGCCGCGAGCTACGGTCCGGGCTGGCCGACGGGCGCGACCATCGTCGAACTGGCGGCCGTGCTCTACGTGGTGATGGCGGTGGCCACGGGATTCCGGCGGCGCCTCCACGGCCATGGAAGGCGCGGGCCGGCGTGAGATTCGACCTCCACATCCACTCCTGCCTCTCGCCCTGCGCCGACCTCGAAATGTCGCCGCGCGCGATCGCCGCCCGGGCGCGCGCGGCGGGGCTCGACGCGATCGCCGTCGCCGACCACAACAGCGCGCGCAACGCGCCGGCGCTGGCCGCCTGCTGCCACGAGGCGGGACTGGCCTGCCTGTTCGCCCTGGAAGTCTGCACCGCCGAGGAGGTGCACACCCTCGCGGTTTTCGACACGCTCGACCAGGCGGCGGCCATGACGGATTGGATCTACGATTCCCTTCCGAAGCGCGTCAACCAGCCCGAGGTCTTCGGCGACCAGCCGGTGGTCCTGCCGGACGAGACGATCGTGGAGCTGGAGTGGCGGCTGCTGGCGGGGGCCTCGCGCCACGCCCTGCGCGACATCGGCGCGCGGACGCACGCGCTCGGCGGACTCTTCATCGCCTGCCATGTCGACCGGCCGGTCAACAGCGTCTTCTCGCAGCTCGGCGTCCTCTCGGGCGACGAGGGGTTCGACGCGATGGAGCTGAGCCGCCACGCCGACCCGGCGGGCTGGCGGTACCGGACCGCGCCGCACGCGCTGGTGCGTTCGTCGGACGCGCACTACCTCGACGACATCGGCAGCGGGTGGAGCGAGGCCGATCTGCCGGCCTTCACGACGGCGGCCCTGCGCGACGCCTTTGACCGGCGGGCCGTGCGGCTGGGACCGCCCGTCGTCCGCTGAAGCCCACGCCTGGTTCATTTTCCCGCCGCGGGCGGCGGGGCCGAGACCGCGCGGGCGCGAGCAGATATTGGCAGCGTTCACGTAGTCCCAGACGTCCCCCGCCGCCACCCCCCGTCGGCGGATCCCTTCAAGAAACGCATCCCGGATGGCCTGGTCCAACGGTTTCATGCCTGCCCTCCCGTTGCCTATCCTTCCAAAACGCAAGATAGGCCGTTAGCCCGACTTTCTCAACTGGGGGATATGGTGCGCGGAAAAGCCAATGATTTTGCGGGTTTGAGGTGAAAGGTCTTCACCACATCATTGGGCGTGATCGGTTGGCGCGAGGGGCGA
>CAYPJN010000317.1:0-3671 GCA_964411055.1 uncultured Lentisphaerales bacterium
ATAGAGCTCACGCAGTAGGGTAAAAAACGCGTCCGCCGTGATACCGGGGGTGAGAGAGGGCGAGGTATGGTAGGGTATATCCCGGTTTTCCAGGAACATCTCAAAGTTTTCATCCATTTTTTTGGTATAGGTCACCGGCACAGACTTGCTCAAGGGCAAGGTGTCGTGCCAGGACATCTTGTTCTTCTGACAAAGCTGAATCAAGCGCCAGATGGCCGCATTTTCCCGCGCATCATCGTCGTCAAAGACCGAATCGTCCAATGTAAGCGTATAGGTGAGGCGATTGGATACCAGCACCTTGCCGTTGCGGTCGGTGATAATGCCGCGGGAGGCCTCCACCGTTTCCGTGGTAGCGTTGCTGGTGATGGACTTGGCACGGTACTCGCTGCCGTGGATGATCTGGGTGGAACAGAGCACCGCCAAATACGCCAAAAGCACGGCACCGAACAGGCCGAGCAATATATGCAGGCGGGTTTTCAGGGGATTGGAAGACTTCATGAGGTGCTCCTTTCAAGCAGAGGGGATCAGACCGGTATATCAATATACCGCAGTTCGCTTATGCAGCCAGCGGTAGGGGAAATAGACCAGCGGCATGCATGCCACGGAAATCAGCTCCTTCCCCATCAGCAGCAGCGCCGGAAGGATGAGCCGCTGCGTCATCGCCTACAACCAGAACACCGGATTCTACTCGCCGGGGTCTGGCGTGGCCATCAGCGCCGGCATCCTGGAAAACTGCCTGGTCTACAGCAACCGTTCGACGCACACCTCCGGCGACAGGGGCTGCGGCGGCGTCCGTCTTTCCGGATCCGGTGTCGTCCGCAACTGCACGATTTACGGCAACTATTGCGGCACGCTGGCCGGTGGCATCAGGCAGTACGGCAGCGCCATGGTCATCAACACGGCCATATTCGACAATCTGGCGCCGAACGACACGAGCTCGGCCGGAGCCCCCGACTGGCGCGCGGATAATGCCAACTGCTTCTCCAACTGCGCGGTGAAGATCGAGGCGGGTTACAACTGCGTGGTCACGAACAATCCGATGTTCAAGAACGCGGGCGCCTTGGACTTCGCACTGCAAAAAACCTCGCCGCTCCGCGACCGGGGGCTGAACATGCCCTGGATGGAGAACGCCACGGATCTGGCAGGCAAGCTGCGCATTGACCACAAGCAGGTCGACATCGGCTGCTACGAGGTGGAATGGATTCCCGCGGGAACCATATTCCTTTTCCGATAGCGTCACTCGCCGATGATCTTGACCAGCACGCGCTTGCGCCGGCGGCCGTCGAACTCGCCGTAGAATATCTGTTCCCACGGCCCGAAATCGAGTTTGCCGGCCGTTATGGCCACGACGACCTCGCGACCCATGATCTGGCGTTTGAGATGGGCGTCGGCGTTGTCTTCGGCGCCGTTATGGGCGTATTGGGAGTGCGGCTTCTCGGGGGCCAGCTTCTCCAGCCACCTCTCGAAGTCGGCGTGCAGACCCGACTCGTCATCGTTCACGAAGCACGAGGCGGTAATGTGCATCGCATTGACGAGGCACATTCCTTCGCGGATCCCGCTCTCCCGCAGGCACTCCTCCACCTGCGGGGTGATGTTGACGAACCCTCGCCGGGAGGGTACATCAAACCACAGTTCTTTGCGGTAGCTCTTCATCTCCATCTCCGATTTCCGGTACATCCACTAAGCATGCTCATGGCAGCGCGGGGTCGCGCTGGATGTGCTGGCCCCGTTTGAGAGGATAGCCGCAGAGGAAGGCGTAGCCGTCGATGGCGCGTCCGCCGGCGCGCTGCACCTGCCGCAGCCGCAGCCAACCCGAGCCGGTGGCGATCGCCGGCCCGCGGCAGTCGAGGTCGGCGACCGTGCCGGGTGCGAGGTCCGGCGCGCCGGGCGGCGCGGGCTCGGCGTCGGCCAGCAGTACCTTGAGCCGTTCCGCCGCGTCCGGCCCCCTGCGACCGGCCGGTAGGAATGTGTGGCAGGCGGGCCAGGGATTGAAGGCCCTGACGCGCAGGGCGAGGCGCCCGGCGGGCTCGCTCCAGTCGATGAGACCCTCCTCCTTGCTGAGCTTGGGGGCGAAGGTGGCCTGCGCGGCGTCCTGCCGCCGGGGTGCGAGGGTGCCGGCGGCGAGCGCCGGCAGCGCCCGCAGGAGCAGCGCGGCGCCCAGGGCTGTCAGGCGCTCGTGCAGGGCGCCGGCCGTGTCGTCGAAGAAGATCGGCTCGGCCTGCTGCAGCAGGATGTCGCCGCTATCCATACCCTTGTCCATCTGCATGACGGTCACGCCCGTCTCGGTCATGCCGGCGGCGATGGCGCGGTGGACAGGGGCCGCGCCGCGCAGCAGCGGCAGCAGCGAGAGGTGGACGTTGACGCAGCCGAGCGGCGGGAGGGCCAGGATGCGCGCGCCCAGGAACTGCCCGTAGGCCACGACCACGATCACGTCGGGCGCCCAGGTGATGAGCTGCTCGTGGACCTCGGGGGTGTTGAGCTTCACGGGAGTCAGCACCGGCAAAGCGTGCATCAGCGCCTCGCGCTTGCAGATGCAGGGGGTCAACCGCCGCTGCCGCCCGCTGGGACGGTCGGGCTGCGTCACGACGCCAGCGATTTGCATTTCCGGCACGCCGGTCAGCGCGCGCAGCACGGCGGCGGAGACATCGGCTGAGCCCATGAAGACGAGGCGCACGGCTAGGCCTCCTCAGTCGGACCGGCGAGCAGGCGGCGCATCCGCTCGCCGGACTCCTGCTCCACACGGGTGAAGAGGCTCGCGCCGCGGGCGTCGATGGCGACGCGGCCGATGAGGCCCTCGATGTGCAGTTCCCACATTGCCTCGGTGGCGCCGAACTCGCGTTCGAACCAGACGCGCCCGACGCGGCGGACGCACTGCGCGATCCAGGCGGCGGCGCCGCCGACGGTCTGGATGTAGACGCAGCCGTGCTCGCGGCAGGCGGCCTGCGTGGCGGGGCCCATGCCGCCCTTGCCGATGATGGCGCGGAGGCCGTGCCGCGCGATGATCGCGGCCATGTAGGGCTCTTCGCGGATCGAGGTGGTCGGGCCGGCCGCCACCACGCGCCATCCGCCACCGGCCTCGGGAACGACCACGGGGCCGCAGTGGAAGAGGACGCCGTCGCGCAGGCTCACCGGCGGCGTTCCGCCGTCGTGCAGGAAGCGGTGCAGCCGGTCGCGGGCGGTGTAGACCGTGCCGCTGAGGCGCACGCTGGCGCCGAGGGGCAGGGCGCGGACGGCATCCGCGCCGCAGGGCACGGTCAGAAGGGTTGTCGGCACGGCGGCGGAAGCGCTCATCCGAGCCATCCTTTCACGCTGCCGTCACGGGTCGCTATGCAACCGCGGCGGCGGCAGGCCCAGCAGGAGTAGGCGATGGAAACGAAGTAGGAGGCGGGCAGCCGGCTCAGGGCGGCGATTTTGACGCCCAGGAGCGTGGCGGCGCCGCCGAGGCCCATGGGGCCGATGCCCAGCGTGTTGGCTTCCCGCAGCAGGCGTGTCTCGAGCGCCGCAAGCACGGGATCGGGCGAGGCGTCGTCGAGGGGACGGATAAGCTGCCGCTTGGCATGCAGGTAGCCTTCGGCGCGGTCGCCGCCTATGCAGACGCCCAGGATGCCCGGTGCGCAACCGAGTCCCTGGGCGCGCCAGACGGCATGCAGGACGCAGGCGCGGACGCCGTC
>CAYPJN010000318.1:0-3664 GCA_964411055.1 uncultured Lentisphaerales bacterium
TAGCGATGGCGATAAAAGGACAGCCACGACTCATTCCGCCCCAGGAGCAAATAACCAGAAATCATGAGAAATATGGGGACGGCAAATCTACTGCATGAATTGATGACAAAGGCAAGCCACCATGTAGCATTCGCATGCTGATAGACACTCGGCTCAACAAATCGAGCGGTGACGTGTATCAAGACAACACAAAAAGCGGCGATCATCCGCAGCCAGTCAATGAAGGGTTGATGCTTCATGCTGATCAGGAAGGACTTCGCAACAGAATCCAACGCCGCCTCAAGAAGGGAAAGGAGAGCAGCCAGGCTTTGATCTGGATGGGCAGGCGCAGCAGCAGCAATACGATCCAGCGGCTGCGAGACCCGAATGCGAGACGGTAGATCCACCGCTGCCGAGAAGGAACCAGGTCTGTGCCGAGATACACCGGAGTCAGACGATCGAACCAGTGCTTCCAGCAGACCGGACGGTCCGATTGGGGAACCGCAAGCAGCACGGTCAATACGAGCCCATGCGTCATGCACCGGATCTTGCGGAATAAAAGGTTCCTGACCTCCGGGTAGAGCGGAGAGGCCTGCATGCTGGAGACGATTTCGCACGCCACATCGATCGCACTGATGCAGTGCCGCGCATTCTTTCTGCGGGAGGCCGTTCCCATCCGCTCGACATAGTCGTACAGCGTCCGCGGCGAGACCAAGAGAGTTTGCGCCCGGCAGAACGCCTGCACTCCGAACAGGACATCCTCGCCGTTCGGAAACGGCTGGAACCGGAGATCACCGAGCGCTTCGCGTCGATAAAACCCGTTCCAGGCCATCAGATTGCCGGCGGCGTTATCAAAGGCCACGCGGTACTGCCGCGGGTCGGATAGCTGGTATATCCGTTCCGGCGGAACGCCCGACAGCTTCAAAAGCCGTCCCTCCGGCGTGACCCGCCGATGCTGAAAGAGGATGATGTCGGGCTGGAACCGATCCGCATCCCGCAGCAGAGCTTCAACGGCGCCCGGCTGCAACCGGTCATCGGCATCCACAAACAGCACATACCGGCCCCGCGCCAGTTCCAACCCGCGGTTCCGTGCGGCAGACACGCCGCGATTTGCCGGCAACGTCTCGATCCGCAGTTGCGGATGCGCACGGCCGTGCTCCCGGAGGATTTCAAGACTGTTGTCCGTGGAGGCGTCGTCAACGGCGATCACCTCGCAGGCCTCTCCCTGCCGCTCCAGCAGGAGGGGCAGGCCTTCCGGCAGGAAGCGCGCGGCGTTGTAGACCGGCACAATGACGGTGACCGCGGGAGACTCAGACACAGGCGTCATTTTGGTGAAGCCCCGCCAAGGCGGTGGCTCTCCGTTCCCATTCCGCCCGCAGCGCTGCGAGCCGCCGACGTCCCAGCGCGTGCAAATAGGGGCTCAGGCTGGCGATGATGTCATCGCGCCGCATACCGGCCAGCATCCAGAAGCAGAGCGCCCGCGGCAGTCTCCACAAGAGCAGCTTGTACAGGAGACGCTTTAGAATCCGCTCACGCAGCGGATAGAAACGTTTGAGCGACGCGCCGGGGCGACGCAGGACGAACCGGTCGTTGAATCCGTGCCAGATCATCACGCTGTCGGAGAGCAGCCCCCAGCGCGTCGTCCGCTTCCAGGGGATCTCGTTGGCATAATGCAGAACCACGGGAGCGCCCAATGCCTCAGGCTTCAGGTTGAGCGTCAAGGTCTGCCACGGTTCGGGGAGCAAGCCGACCTGCCGGTAGAGCAGATGGTTCATGGCCGTCTGATCCGCGAACAGCAGGTCGGGATGGCGCTCAATGAACGCGAAGGCCTGCCCGGCAATCTGTTCCTCGCGGAAACGGCGGAGATTGAACAACATGACGCCCGCGCAGAAGTAGTCGTCGCCCGGGCAGGGCAATCCGTGTGCGTCAAACCAGGCATTCTCTCGGTCACGCGTCTCCGCGACTCCGTCGCGCACCGTCCACGCCGGCGTCCGATCATCGGCCTTCGCCCAGAGGTCATCGACCGCGGCCAGCCAGAGCACATCAGTATCCGTATAAATGACATGATCGGCGTCGGGCAGCAGTTCGGGCAGCAACAGCCGCGCATAGGTCATCCGGTTGCGGCTCCAGGCCGGGAAACGGTCAAATAGTCCGGTGTCGATGCGGTGACGTACGACACTCACGTTCGGCCGGAGCCCGCGCACGTGGCGTTCCAGCCGGTCAAAGGATTCGTCGGCGAGGCCGCCGTCGAGCACATGAAACCGCAGGGGGGACACGGGATTTGCATAGAGTACGATACTCGTGGCCGTGACCATCAACCCGTGAAAATAGTTCTGATCAGAAGGGAGCGCAATCTGGATCGTGGTGTTGTCAGCCATCAGTTCCGGTTCTCCTCGCCATCGATGACACGGCAGAGGCCGCGAATCTGATCCCGTGTGTCCGTCCACGACGCGGCAAGCCTGCCGGAAAACTCCTGCCGCCGCTCTGGATGCGCCAGGAGATCTTTCACGGCATCGAAAAGCGCTCCCGGCTCGCAGGGCACGACGCGCCCGGTGACGCCATCCTGAATCTGCTCGCGCGCGCCGGCGAAATCGGTACATACTATCGGCTTTGCAAAGGCGCGTGCCTCCGCCACGGTCAGGCAGTAGCCCTCGTAACGCGAAGGCTGCACATAGAGGTCGCATTGGGCAAAATAGGGGTAGGGATTGACCTGCACCCCCAGCAACCGGAAGCTCGCCTCGACGCCATGCTTACGGATCAGCTCCCGCAACGCGGCCTCCTCGGATCCCTGCCCCAGGACGTACCAGCGGTGAGGAAAACCCGCCTGCAACAACTTCGCATGGACGTCGATCGCCAGGTCGAAGCCCTTCTGCAAGGCGAGGCGACCGACGGAGAGGATACGGATTCCGCCATATTCATCTACAAATCCCGCACCCTCGCCGGCCAACCTAAGGAAGCTCTCGCGTTCAATGACCAGCGGAAACAACCGGATTTTCGACACTTCCTCCGGAAAGAAGCGCTTCAATTCGCCCACCACCGCCTCCGATGCGGCGGCAAAGATGTCGAATCGTTGGTAGACAGACCAGAAGGCCCTCGGACTGACCGGCAGCGTGGAAAGCTCCGTATGAAACCAGGTGATCTTGCACCGGGCGCGGATGTGGTCCGCCACCAGGACAGCCTGCTCGATATTGTGGTAGGCGATGGCGCAGTCGTACTCGACATCATCCAGCCGCATCCCGCGCATCATGGCGCGGGCGTTGCCCACCGGCCAGAAGACCGGCGGCACCGCGAGCCGGCACCAAAGCCGCCGTCCAAGCAACGCACCGGCGCGGACGAGCCGGCCCCGGCGAAGCGCCTCCCGCAGCACAGCCCTGCGACCGAGCACCCATCCGGCCCGTCCGCAGGGCGAAAGCGGCACCTCACGGACACGGATCCAGGAGGGAATCATCGGCAGAAACTCGCCTGTCCGCGTCAGCAGCAGCAGAGTCACCTCATAGCGCTCGCGCGGCAGGGCTCGGAGCAGGGCGAGCACCGACTTCTCGATGCCGCCGCACATCATCGTGTCCATGGCGATCAGCAGGCGCTTCTGCGGCGTCCCGGGCATGCTTCCTCCACTTTGTCCGCTGCCAAAGCCTGCTCCAAAAAATCCCAACCCTGCCTGCGCAGGACTTCCATGCGCGAGTCG
>CAYPJN010000319.1:0-2311 GCA_964411055.1 uncultured Lentisphaerales bacterium
GCTCGGCTTCGCGCTGCAGGTTCTCGCGAATGCGCGCCTGGAGCGCGTCCAGCGAATCGAAACCGATCTGCTTGACAAGATCCGCGTCATCGGGCGGCGCCCCGCGGCGCACGGCCTTGACGGCGATGGTGTAGCGGGCCTTGACGCCGCGCAGCGCCTCGCCGGGGAAATCCTTCGGGAACTTGACATCGAGCTCACGCGAGCCGCCGGCCGCTAGTCCCACGAGCGCCTCGGCGATGCCGGGGATGAACTCCGGCGGCGCGGCCTGCGTCCAGAAGTCCGTGCCGTTCGCGAGACGGCCGCAGTCGGGCACGGCCTCGGCCAGCGGCTTGCCGCCGCTGGTGGCGGAGTAGTCGATCTGCACCATGTCGCCGGGCGCCACCGGCGAGTCCGTCGGCTCGTAGCGCGTCATGTTGGCGCGCAACGCGGCGATCTGCTGGGCGACCTTGGCGTCGTCGACGGCGACGGTGTTTAACTTGACCGGCAGCTTCTGGTACTTCGGCAGCTTGAACTCCGGAACGAGGTCGACGGTCATGACGCAGGAGATGCCCGTCCCGGGCGAGAAGAGCACATCCGCGACATCGACGATGTTGGCGACGCGCAGCTTCTCGTCCTCGACGGCCTGGCGGTAGAAGCGTGCCATCAGGCTCTGGCGGATGTCCTCGTCGATCTCGCGCTGGTAGCGACGCGCGATGACTTCCAGCGGTGCCTTGCCGGGCCGGAACCCGGGAATGCGGCCATGCTTGACGTACTCCCGGGTGATCTTCTCGTAGTCCGGGCGCGTTTCCTCCGGCCCGGCGTTGACGATCAGCTTGACCCGGCACTCCCCTGCCTTCTGGATCTCGACTTTCATGATGCCGTTACTCCTTGATGCCCATGAGGAATTCCGCGTTGCTGCGGGTGCTCTTCAGGCGCTTGATCACCATTTCCATGCACTCGACCGGCGGCACGCCGTTCAGCGCGCGGCGCAGGATCCAGGTGCGGTTAAGTTCGTCCGGGTGCAGCAGGAGTTCCTCCTTGCGCGTGCCGGACTTCTCGATGTTGATGGCCGGAAAGACGCG
This sequence comes from uncultured Lentisphaerales bacterium, assembly GCA_964411055.1. Taxonomy (GTDB): domain Bacteria; phylum Verrucomicrobiota; class Kiritimatiellia; order RFP12; family JAAYLN01; genus JAAYLN01. Next base: position 1,062 of record CAYPJN010000319.1, read on the forward strand.
CTTGTCGACCAGCGCGCGGTCGAGGCACAGCTCCATGTTGCCGGTGCCCTTGAACTCCTCGAAGATGACCTCGTCCATGCGGCTGCCGGTGTCGACCAGCGCCGTGGCGATGATCGTCAGGCTGCCGCCGTGCTCGATGTTGCGCGCGGCCCCGAAGAAGCGCTTGGGCTTGTGCAGGGCGTTGGCGTCGACGCCGCCCGAGAGGATCTTGCCGCTGTGGGGCTGGAGCGTGTTGTAGGCGCGCGCCAGACGCGTGATGCTGTCGAGCAGGATGCAGACGTCGCGGCCGTTCTCGACCATGCGCTTGGCCATCTCGATGACCATCTCGGCGACCTGCACGTGGCGCTCGGGCGCCTCGTCGAAGGTGGAGCTGAGCACCTGCGCCTTGGTCGTGCGCTGCATGTCCGTGACCTCCTCGGGGCGCTCGTCGATGAGCAGGACGATCAGGTGGGCATCGGGGTGGTTGGCGGAGATGGAGTTGGCGATCTTCTGCAGCAGCACGGTCTTGCCCGTGCGCGGCGGCGCGACGATCAACCCGCGCTGCCCCATGCCGATGGGCGTGAAGATGTCCATCACGCGCATGGCGACCTCCTCGGGGTTGACTTCGAGGTTGAGGCGGCGGTCGGGGAAAAGCGGCGTCAGATTCTCGAAGGGCACGCAGCGGCGCGCCTCGACGGCCGGTTTGCCGTTGATGTTGTCGACGCGCGAGAGGGCGAAGAACTTCTCCTTGCCGCGCTCGTTGCGCTCGCCGCGCTCGCGCGGGTCGCGTATGACACCCTCGACGAAGTCGCCCGTGCGCATCCCGAAACGGCGCACCTGCGACGGCGCCACGTAGACATCCTCCGGGCACGGCAGGTAGCTGGCGCGCGGCGAGCGCAGGAACCCGAACCCGTCGGAGAGGATCTCCAGCACGCCGTTGGTATGCACCGCGCCGCCGCGGCGCATGTAGTTGCGCATGAACTCGACGATCAGTTCATGCTTGCGCAGCGAGGCGATCTCGTCGGGGTTGAGCAGGCCCTCGATCATGGCATGGATATCGGGGAGTTCCTTCTTCTGGAGATCCGCCAGGTGGAGGGGCGGCAGAGCGGCCCGCGGGGGCAGGCCGGCCTCGGGCGGCGGCGCCGCGTCGGCGGCGGCGGGGGCGGCGGGTGCCTCGCCCGGCGCGGCGGGGTCGCCGCGGTCCGGTGCCGGACCGCGGCGGTCGAAGCGGCGGTCGTGGTGGCGGCGGCCGCGGTTGCGGGCAAAGCGGT
>CAYPJN010000319.1:2411-3660 GCA_964411055.1 uncultured Lentisphaerales bacterium
CGGCGGTCGAAGCGGCGGTCGTGGTGGCGGCGGCCGCGGTTGCGGGCAAAGCGGTTCCAGCGCTCGTTGCGCGCCGCGCCGTTCCCCTCGGCATCGCGCGCGGGGCGGGGATCCGCCTCCGGCCGCGCGGCGGGCATGTCTCCGGCGGGCGTCGCCGGCCTGTACGCCGCGTGAGCGTCAGAATTTTCGTCGTTCATGTGTTCTTCTCCAGCAATGCCTGAAACAGCCGTCCGGCCGCGTCACGCAAGTCTTCAACCGTACCATTGTTCCAGATCACGTAATCGGCCCGCCGCGCCTTCTCGGCGCAGGACATCTGCGCCGCCAGGCGCCGCCGGGCCTCCGCGGCGTCCAGCCCGCGCGCCTCCAGGCGCCGGACTTGCTCCGCCTCGTCACACACGATGGCCACGACGGCATCCCAGCCCGCCGTGTCCCAACCCGCCTCGAAGAGCAGCGGGACGACCACCGCCCGGAAGCGGACTTCCGCGGCCGCCGGCTCCTTGAGCCAGGCCTCAATCCGCTGCTGCACGAGCGGATGCACCAGGGCGTTCAGGACGGCCAGCGCCGCCGGATCACGGAAGACAATCCGCCCGAGCGCCTCCCGGTCCACCGCGCCGTCATCCCGCACCACGCCGCTCCCGAAGGCCGCGCGGATCGGTCCTACGGCCGCCCCGCCGGGTGCCTCGAGCGCATGCGCGACCGCGTCGGCGTCGAGCACGCTTCCGCCCCACCGTGGCAGCCAGGCCGCAACAGTGCTCTTGCCGCAGGCGATGCCGCCCGTGATGGCAAATCGCTTGAAACTTTCCGACATCGGCTGTCGTCGCGCCCGTCTGTCCGTCGTCGCCCGCGCGGCACCGTCACGCGCTATCCTCGGCGGCGCACGGAAACATCGCAGGAATGCAGTCTCCGGAGCGCGGAAGCCGAGACTCCAGGCGTCGGAATCTTCTGGAAGACGGATTGCACGCCCGCCCGGCGGCGTCGCTTGCGGAGCCCGCCACCGATGCGCTAACACGCTTCCGATGGCGGGCCGGCGCGGCCCTCCATCACGGGTTCAAGCACGTATCAAGGGATGGCCGGCGCCATCTCCGCCGCGGTCGTCTCAACCGCCATCGGCGCACCGGCCGATGGCGCCTTGAGGGAGCGTCCGGCCGGATCGACCAGCCGGGCCGTCACGAAAATCAGCAGGTTCCGCTTCTCGCTCTGCTCGTAGCGGCTGCGGAAGAGGCGCCCGAGGAGGGGCACGTCGCCGAGC
>CAYPJN010000320.1:0-3655 GCA_964411055.1 uncultured Lentisphaerales bacterium
CCCGATCAGAGACTCTTCCTGCTGCTCTTCTTCGTCATTCCACTGCGGTTGAAGGCCCGTACCCTGGCCCTGCTGCTGATGGCGATCACCCTCGTGCAGTTGGTCGTGGGGTGGGGACAGGTGGCCTACGCCGCCCATCTGGTCGGCGGTCTGGCCGGCTACCTGCTTGCGCGGCGCTGGCGCGACATCTTCGTCCTGCCGCCAACATAGTTTTTCGGTCGGGACGCGGTGAATAAGGCGCCGGTCGCCAACTGCGCCGTCAGTGGCTGGTTTTCTGGAGCACGCGCGCGGCGCGCTCGGCGACGGGCAGGCCCGGGAACCGCGCGACAGCCTGGCGCGCCAGCTCGCGCGCCTCGTCGTCGCGCCCGAGGCGCGTCAGCGCCTCCAGGTGCAGATCCATGGCTTCGGGCAACTGGCTCGACATGACATCGCCCTGCCGGCTCGCCTTCAGCAGGGCGGCGGCCCGGCGGAAGTCGCCGGCGTGGAAGTAGATGCGCGCCTCGGTCAGGAGCAGATCGCCGGAGAGCTTCGACATCGGCGTCGCATTCTCCCATTGCGCCAGCGCGGCAAAGGCCTCTTCCAATGCATCCTGATCGAGATAGGCGCGGATGGTCGCCGATTGCGCGGCGTCGTTGACGGCATAGAGCTTCCAGGCGTCGCCGCGCTTGAGGTCGGTGGCGCTGTTCAGCAGCGAGCGGCCGGGCGTTCCGGCCCCGAGGCCCGTGCCCGACGACCCGAAACGGTTCGCTTGTCCGGTTCCGAGCTGGCTGCGTCCGCGGTAGCGCATCTGGGCGTCGGCATAGAGGCGCGCCGCCTGGTCGCGGTTGCCGCCGACGCGCTCGACGTCGCCCATACGCAGCACCGCGCGCTGGATCTCGTCCTGGCTGTTGGCCCGCTCGCGCATCCGCAGCGCCGCCTGGCGTGCGGCCTCGACATCGCCCTGGTCGTACAGCAGACAGGCGATGCGCTCCTCGATCCAGCGGAACTGGCGCGCGCGGTCGCGCTCGGCGCTTTCAAGATGGTCGATCCAGGCCCGCTGCCGCGCGGTGTCGCCCAGCAGGCGGAGGGTCTCGGCAAAACGGTCCTCGATGGGATGTCGCGTCTCCGGCGGCAACCGCTGCACGGTCTTCCAGCCGCGGCCGAAGATCTCGGTCAGCACGGGGCCGCCCTTATAGGGCTCCAGCACCGCCGCGAGGGTCGACCAGAGATCGCCGCTCCAGGCGGCGCAGGGATCCGCGGCTCCCGGCACGGCGCGCACCCGGTCGAGGAAGGCCTCGCGGTACAGGAGCCGGTCGGCGGGACGATTCAGCGCCTGGGCGCGGGGCGTGGTGAACGAGGCGAAGCGGAAGGTCTGGCGGACGGTACCGGCGGGCGTCGTCACGGCGAGCACGGCCGTTTGCCGCGCGGCGGGATCGCCCGAAACGAGCCAGGCGCAGCGGTCGGCATTCGTTACCAAGGCGCCGTCGCCGAACTGCCAGGCGATTGCGGCGCCGTCGCCGGTCTGGACGCCGCGGCAGACGAGACGGTGGCGATGGATGGGTTGGCTGCCGGTCCAGAGGTAGCCTTCGGCCTGGAGATGGCCCTCGACCCAGCCGGCGATGCGGCCGTTGGCATAGACCATGCGCTGCGCATCGGCGCGCCCCGTGCGTCCCCAGGCATTTCCTTCCATGAAGGCCGGCAGCGCGCCGGGCTTGTCGCGTCCGCGCCGCCAGACCAGGCACATCTCCTGATCACCGTCGACCTCGAAATGGAAATAGTCTATGCGGTGCCAGCCGGGATCCAGCGCGACCTCCTTGCCGAACTGCCCCTTCGCACCTTCCCGCCGCGTGTGGCGTCCGGGCCAGGCGACGAGCATCGTGCCGTCGAGATGCACCTCGGATCCCTCGTCGGAGATCGTCGCCAGGTAGAGCGTCTCGCGGGCATCGAGCTTGAACCAGCCGGTGAACCAAGATGAGAAGTGGTCATCAGATCCGAAGGGATTCCAGCGGATGCCGATACGTTCGACCGGCGCGCCGAAGGCCTCGCGTGCGGGGGGCCACTCGGCGGCCATCCGCCGTGCATTATCGAGGGAGGCGTTGCCGGAGCGCGTGAAGGCGAAGAGACTCGGCTTGAGCGTCGAGCGCGCGGGCTTGGCGGGCGTTCCGCTGCCGGCGCGGAGGTAGACCGCGATGGAGTCCCCGGTCTCCGGTGGGCGGAACACGATGCCCAGCGCGTCGGCCGGCGTGTGCCAGAGCAGCAGACTCTCAAGCGGACGCCCGCCGGCATCGCGAACCTCGACTACCGGCTGCGCCGGCAGCAGACCACCGTCGGGTATTTGGATGTAAATGCCGAGGTCGGCCTCGGCGGGGCGCTCGCGGATGGCGGCCTCGACCCGCAGGACGGCGTTGGGCACGGCCCAGCCGGCGGGACGCGCGGGCTGCTGGGCCCGCAAGGAAACACCGGCAAAGAGCAGCGCCAGCAGAAAGCCGGCGAGCGGCGGCGTGGTGCCTGCTGGCGAAAGCTGCATCCGTAACCAGACGAACCTAACGGAACACGGGCCTGAAGGCCCTCGCGAGCTTCCGGCTAAAGCCGGTACTCTGGCACCTTGCCCCTCGGCACCTTGCCCATGTGAACGAGCGAAAGGTCGGAATACCGGATTTAGTGAGCGTTGATTTATTGCAGCCCGTATCCATTTCCAGACTATCAGTAAGCATAGGTAGGGCGAGGCGTCCCCGCCGAGCCGCCTTTTGGCACGAATATAACTGATTATGCCGTCCATCTGCGGCTCACCGGGACGGTTCGCCCTACCCAATGATATTGCACGTGAATAAATCAACGCTCCCTTTAGCCGGAAGTCAGCCATGGGCTTCAGCCCCGTCGTCCAAAGAGAAGATTTTGTACGGTTGGATGCAGCCAGAACTCCCCGCCGCACGGTGACGCGTGGCCGTTTCACTTCAGCTCTCCGATCGCCTTGAAATAGTCCGACACCAGCTCGCGGTACTCGGCGGGCGCCTCGTCGGGCGTCGAGGCCACGGCGGCATCGGGCGAGCGGAACTCGTCGGCCGCGGCGCCCATGTCGGCGCCGGAGACGCCGGCATCGAGGTTGGCCTGCGCCCGTACCAGATCCTGGATGGCACGCTCCTGGAACTCCCGCATCTGCCGTATGTTGCCGGCGCGGCCAGCCTCGGCGGCGCGGTTCATGTTCTCCCGCGCGCGGTTGAAGCCCGGCGGAATGCGTACGCCGCCAAGCTGGGCCTTGGCGTAGACCGTGTCGGCCAGCCTGGCAAGATCGGCCTGGCTTGCCTGCTCGGGGGCCTGCTGAACCTTCGCCTGGCGGCGCTCGTCGGCGGCGGTTCCGGCCATGCCCTTGGTGTCGGAATAGCCCGAGTTTTTGCCGCCGCCGGTCGCCTTGGCCTCGGAATGGCCCTCCTCCTCGACATAGCCGGACTGGGTCGAGTCGCGCGTGCGGCGCTTGTCGATCTCCTTGTCGCCCTCGTTGATCCGTCCCGCCTTGGCCATGACCTCGCCGTCGGCCATGCCGGCGCGGCCGACCTGCGAGCGCCCGTCCTGATCCTTGTGGTCGGGCCGCCGGTTGCCCGACTTGCCGGCCGCGCTGTAGTCGACGGTCTCGCCCTCGGCGATCTCCCAGCCGACGGCGGGGTTGGCGTCGCCCTGG
>CAYPJN010000321.1:0-3630 GCA_964411055.1 uncultured Lentisphaerales bacterium
GTCGCCGCCCGTCAGGGGCAGCAGGTCGAGAATGTGGCGGATCATCTCCCGGCGCAGCGCCGCGGGATCATCAAGCGTGCTCTCGATGTCGGCGAAGAACTGGAGGGCTATGCGGCCGCGGTTGGCGACCTTGTAGTCGGACGAGGCGGCGGCCTTTTTGGCCAGCCGGCGCAGCAGCGTGGCGTAGCGGATGTCGTCGATACCCTCGCGCTTGCCCTCGAACTGCAGGGTTGTGATATGACTCCGCCCGTCGGCGTAGCTGTCCACAAAAGGCTTGTAGGTGGTGCGGGCGCGGTCGTTGTAAGGACCGAAGGCGTGGACGTTGTTTTTGATGGCGCTGAATCCGGCCAGCCAGGGCGTCAGGCCGTACTGGCGGCGCGTGAAGCAGGGATTCTCGGTGCTGTTGTGGTTGTAGGCGTACCACGAGACGTTGGCGAGGCCGATCTCGTTCCAACGCCGCGGCGTATCGGCATCCTCGGGACGCGTGGCGATCATCACGTCCGAGTGGCAGTAGGCGGCCTTGCGGTAGATGCTGCCGTGGCCCGCGATCTCGAGCGTGAAACCCTCCCGCTGGTAGATGTCGTACTGCTCGCGGAAGTTTTTCACAGATGCGTCGCCCGGCTCGTCGGCGTAGCCGATGGGGCGCCCGTCGACCTCCAGCCCCAGGTCGTGGTACTGCTTCTTGACGCGCCGCGCCGTGTTGCGCCAGGCGTAGCGGTTGTCTCCGGCGACATGGCGCCAGCCGCCCGAGAAGAGCGCCCCGTCGAGGCGGAAGCCGAGCCGCTTGATGATCTCGAAGGCCTCCAGCGTCGTGGGCCGGTAGGGGTAGCCTATGCCAATCGAGTCGATGCCGTGCCGCCGGAAATCCGTCGCGATACGCTCGAAGCGCTCGGCACCCATGTCGATCCCCAGCCGGCTGCCATCATGGCAGACGAAGTCGCGGGTGTCGTCGAAGTGGCACTTGGGCTTGGGAAGCTGGAAGGGTAGGACACGGATCGCGACCGGGACTGTGTGCAGCACAGTCTTCCCCTGTTCGACGCGCACCGCGCCGGTGTAAAGCCCAGGCGGCGTTCCGGCGGGGATGTGCGCCGTCAGGAAGAACTGCTTGAACTCGCCTTCCGTGAGCGTCACGGGCTGGATCGTTTCAGCGTCGGCGAAACGGTCGCTGTCCGGATTGAAGGTATCCTCCATCCCCTTGTAGTGGGTGATCCAGACCAGCTTGCCGTTGCCCTCCTCGTCCTTGACGCGGGCGTAGTTCTGTTCGCGTCCGGTGTCGGCCACGATCAGCCCCTCGTCGTGCAGCAGCAGCTCGGGGCAGAGCTTGAGCCCCCCCTCGCACATGAAGTAGCTGTACCAGCCGTTGCCGTTCTGGTACCAGACCTTGACGACGGCCAGGCCGAGGTTCTCCGCGGGGAAGACGCGCCCCTCCTTGCTCCTGAAGGTGTCGAGCTTGAGCTCGACGCGGCCAACATCCTTGAGCGGATAGAGCAGGAACGAGCCCGGCTCGTAGGCGTCGGTGCCCGAGACGATGCCCACCGTGTGCAGGGGGCGCCCGTTGTAGGGATAGGCGTCGGGCAGGTACTGGGCGTCGCTGGTGGCCGGGACGCGGTAGTGGATCACCGGCGATGCCGGCGGGAGGTTGGTCGCCTCGCGCGCCACCCGCACGGCGTTGACGGCCAGCCTGATTGCCTCCGGCGTACTGGCGCCGGCGCGCCTCCCTAGATGAGCCTTGATCTCGGGATGGGCGGCCGCGCGCTGCAGCTCCGGCAGATCGCCCAGCAGGCGCGCCGTCTCGGAGGCCGGCAGGACCTCGACCTGACCCCGCGCCGCGCTCAGCGATAGCGCCGCGGGAAGCAGCAGTGTCAGCAACTTGGTGGTGTTCATGGTGCTCCTCATTTCTTTCCTATTTTTCTGCGGTAAAGTGCGTCATTGTGTCGAGCATATACCGGCGGCAGTCTTCCGGCAGCTCGCGGCAGGTTTGGTTGGGGTTCCAGGCGAAGGCCGCCACGGCGGCGTGGTCGTGCAAGGCCTTCTGCCCTGCATCGACATGCAGCCAGGTGGTGCCGCCGAAGCCGAGGACGTCGGGATGCGCCGCCGCCAGTCCCTTCAGGGCGCCTCCCTCGCCCGGCGGCAGCCAGCCGCCGCGGTTGTTCCTGAAGGACTCCTGCGAGAAGAGCATCAGCTCCCGCGTCCCCCGGCACCCCAGCGGCAGTACGGGAAAACCGTGGTCCAGCAGGAAGCGGATCGAGGGGTAGCTCCCCTCCGGCGCCTCGTTAGGGCGCAGGTAGTAGGTGCGGCGCGCGTACTCCCAGTCGGTCATGATGATGTCCTTGGGAATATGGTCGATCCCGAAGTGCATGAACATGTGGGGATGGACATTTTTCATCCCGTGCCGCGGACCGCCGCGGAAGTACGGAATGATCATGTCGGGCCACATCATGAGGCGCACCCCCTGCCTGACGGTCATCTGGTCGTATATCTTGAGGATGTCCTCCGCCAGCAGCTCCCAGGTAGGCACCCCCTGGCAGCGCGGACAGACGCCGACGGCGCCGTCGTCGATCTCGTCGTGCCCGATGTGCAGAAAGCGCGACGGATAGGCGTCGAGCACCTGGTTGAAGAGGTCGAAGAAGATCTCGTAGGTGCGGGGGTTGGAGGGACAGTAGTTGAGGCGCCGCCGGGGATTGAAGAAATCCTCCTGGTGACGGGCCGGATCGGCGTGGATCTCGGCGATCGCGTCCCACTCGTGGCTCTTGAAGATGAAGCCGTGCAGGTGGCCAAAGCTCGGCACCAGGGGAACGATCTCGAGTCCGAGCCCGCGGCACTTGGCCGCGAAGGCGGCGTGCTCGCGGCGCGAGAGGGTTTCCTTGGGATCGGCCAGCGCCTCGAAACCCTCGAAGGGGAAGTTCGGGACATACTCGAAAGAGAGGATCAGGGTGTTGAACTTCCACAACGCCAGCGTCTCGACCACCTGCTCCATGAGGCGCAGGTTGGCGCGCCGCGGGCACATCAGGTGCATGGCGCGCACCGGGAAGACCGGCCAGTCCCAGATGTTGACGTTCGGAATGCTCCGCCCGTCGGTCCCCCGCAGCATCTGGCGCAGTGTCTGCACGCCGTGGAGGGTGCCGGCGTCGTCGGCGCCCGCCACGGCGCAGACCTTGCCCGCGGTGCGGATCAGGAAGCCCTCGGCCGGCGGCTCGACGCGTGTCAGGCTGCCGACATGCGGGCGGTCGAGCCCGTCGACATCCTTGGTCGGAGCCTTCTCAAGCGCCTCGCGCACCAGCGGGCTGCGGGAGGGATGTCCGATGGCGATGGTGGTGCCGCGCCCCGACGCGCCAGCCGCCTTGCCGTCCGTGGCCAGCGCGACGTCGAGCTTGCGCCAGCGCTTCAGATCCTGGCGCAGCAGCTCCGCGCCTTTGCGGGCCAGCGGGCCGGAGCCGGGCGCCAGCGCGATGCGGGTGGCTCCGTCGATCTTGATCGCTCCCTCACGCACCTCGATGCCGCGGGGAAACGGCAACATCCATTGCATCCAGCTCTCTTGTCTTGTCATGATCTGTCTCTTCCTTCCTTGCTTCACCAATCCTCAATCCGCAATCATCCTCAATATCCAGTTGACCATCTCGAGCCGCAGCG
>CAYPJN010000322.1:0-3622 GCA_964411055.1 uncultured Lentisphaerales bacterium
GGCGGCAACGACATCGTCACGCGCACGCGTCTGGTGCCGCAGGGCACCCCGACGCTCGAGGAGCTGGGCTACGAGCTGGTCGTCACGCCGAGCGTGGGCGCCGACCTGGCGACGATCAATCTGCGTCTGATCCCGCAGATCAGCCAGTTCCTGCGCTGGGAGTATTTCGCCCAGGGCAGCGACAGCAGCAACAACAACAACGACAACGACCCGGATACCGTGGTTTCCGACAGCGAGTCCGGCATCATTAAGCTGCCGGTCTTCAGCCGCAGCCTGATCGACACGGAGGTGCAGGTGCGCAGCGGCGAGACGGTCATCATGGGCGGGCTGATCCGATCGTCGACATCCAAGAATCGTTCCGGCACCCCCTTCCTCTCATGGCTGCCGTTCATCGGGCAGCTCTTCCGGCACGACAACGTCGACGACACCCGCAACAACCTGCTGATCTTCGTAACCGCCACGCTGATCTCGGACGAGGGCGAGGAGCTGATCCCGCTGACGCCGGCCGAGCCGGTGACCGGCGGCGGCAAGGTCGTCCTTGGCGAGGCGGAGGCGCCGCTGACCGTGCCGGCCGCCGCCGAGCCCGCCGGGACTGCCGCCCCGGCCGCAGCGCCAGCTCCCGCGCCGGCAGCCGAACCAGTCGCCCCTTAACTCCAGCCTTAGAACCAATGTATTGCTCGTTCACAATCGCGTTCCGGCAAAGCTCGCGACAAGAGTTGGCCTGCTTTGGGACGCCCTGGCCTCACGCTCCATCACTGCGGCTAGGCGGGGACGCCGTCGCCCCACCTGTTGCCCGGCGGAGCCGGGCGGGGAGTAAGCGTTGGAGTAAGCGTGCCGATGGAAGTGTGGGAGTAGGCGAAGCGGGTAAGTGTGGGAGTAAGTGCGAAGCCACCCTTGATCCCACACTTAAACCCACACTTGAACGGCACACTTACTCGACCCGCTTAAACCAGAACCCCCCGAACCCTGGTCTGGGAACCCAAACGCTCAACGCCCAACGCTTAACGCCTAACGTTCAGGGAATCACTTCGGAGTTGAGCGTTAAACGTTCAGCGTTAAGCGTTCTCCACCCTGATCCAACTGGCGGCCGGCGGCCGCCAGAGGCGCGACAGAACCCTGACCCCTGAACCCTGACCCCTGACCCCTCCTGCCCATGCCCCACCTCAAACAGATCGTCGGCCTGGACCTCGGCGCGCGCAACGCGCGGGCGGTCTGGGTGCAGCTCCGCGGCGGCGCGCCCCACGTCGTTCGCGCGGAGCAGATGGCGCTGCCGCTCGAGGGCGGCGACGCCCCGGCGCTGCTGCGCTCGTGGCTGGGAAAGCTCGGCCTGCTGAAGCGCTTCGCCGCGGTGCAGATCCCGGGCACGCAGCTCGTCTTCCAGCCTGGACGGCTCAACCCCGACGACCCGCGCACGCCGCGCCAGGCCGCCGACATGGAGCTGTCGACCTTCAACGACATGGCGGGCGACAGCATGGCCTCGGACGTCGCCGCGCACGAGTGGAGTCCCGGCGCGCGCATCTACCTGATTGGCATGGCGCGGCCGGCGGTGGTCGCCGCGGCTATCGAGGGCCTCGATCCCGTCGGCATCCTCCCGGCGGATTTGGTGCCCGCGCCGGCGGCCCTTTTCTGCGCGCTGGCGCCGCTGGCGCAGGGACTGGAGGGCCCGTCCCTGTTTGTCAACATCGGCCACAACCAGACCGAACTGGCCATCGGCACCCCCCGCGGGCTGCTCTTTGCGCGCGCCTTCCCGATGGGCGGGCGGCAGTTCACCGAGGCCGTGGCGCGGCTGGCGGGCGTCCCGCTGACGCAGGCCGAGAAGCAGAAGCAGCGCGAAGGCACGGTCGAGGCCGGCGGCCCATTCGCGGAGGCGCTGCTGCCGGTGGCCGAGCGCTGGTGCGGCCAGTTTTCCGCGTGCCTCGGCGCCTACCGCGGCGCCTACAACGGGGGTCAGTTCGGCATCGCGCGCGCGGTGCTCTCGGGCGGCGGGGCGCAGTTGCGCGGCCTGCGGGGCTTTGTGCAGGAGCGCGCCCGGCTGCCGGTGATCATGGCCGACGAGCTTCCCGGCGCCGCCGCTCTGACGTGGGGCGCGGGCGCGGCGCGCTCCGAGGGGGCGGAGCCTGCCGAAGAGCGCCCCTCGCTGGCGCGTTTCGACATGGCTCTGGGTCTGGCCCGCGCGGCGCTGGGGGCGGGCCCCGCGGGCCTCTCGCTGCTGCCCGAGCCTCTGCGCGGAGAGGTGGTCTTCCGCGAGAAGAAGCCCTATTTGATTGCGGCCTCGGTCATGTGCGCCCTGACGCTCGGTGTCTTCACCGCCGGCATGGTGGTCTCGCTGCGGCGCGAGACCGGCAAGCTCGACGCGGAACGCCACGAGCTGCGGCGCCGCGAGCAGATGGACAAGTCGGTCACGGCCATCCGGCAGGGCGGCGACCTGCTGCGCCGCCGCGCCGAGCCGCTGCGCGGCTTGCTGCTGGGCGGGCCGGTCATGCGCGAGGTCATCTCGCTCGTGGCCACGGCGATCGCGCCCGACGACTGGATCTCGATGATCTGCGAGGAGACCTCTTACACGCCGCATCCGAAGCCCGGTGAGAAGCCGGCGCCGGCCGCCGCGCCCGCCCTGCGCACGGGCTTCTTCGTGCCCGGCTTCCGCAGCGTGACGCGCCCCGCGGCCGCTCCCGGCGCGGCGGCGCCCGGCCCGCTGCTGGCCGCCCTGACGCCCGCCCCCGCGCCCTCGGCGTTCACGGTCTTCATCATCGAGGGCTATACGCCCGACATGGGGCTGGTCACCGTCAAGGCCATGATCCAGCGCCTCAAGACCGCCGTGCGCGTGCGCCAGGCCGACCTCCTGAGCGACGACCGCGTCCTGCCGCCGACGCTGCCCGAGGCGCTGCGCGAGGCGGGTGTCGAGCTGCCCAACATGCGCCGGTTCGTAGTCCGGCTGGAGGTGGCCCTGCCATGAACTTCCGGCCGTCGCGCCTACGCATCTCCGAACGGCAGCAGGTGCTGCTGATCATTCCCGCGGCCATCGTGGTCATGGCCGCGATCTGGTTCTGGGTGCTGAGCCCGCAGTTCGAGCGCCGCCGCGAGATCGAGAGTTTGCGCGCCCAGCTCGACAAGAGCGCCTACGCGCATGTCAGCCTGGAGAACCTGGCGGAGATCGAGCGCCACGAGAAGGAGCTCGGCGCCCGGCTCGACGAGGAGTGGGCGTGGACGGTGGCGCGCCTGGCGACCTTCGAGAACCAGCAGGCGCTGCGCGAGTCGGAGTTCGGGCGCATCGACTACAAGACGGAGCTCTACCAGGCCCGCCTGCGCCTGGCGCGGCGCTCGGAGGAGCTCGGGATCCCGCTGGTGCCGCAGGATCTGGGGCTGCAGGATGCGCTGGGCGGCAGGGACGCGGAGGTGCGCATCCGCATGCTCCAGTTGCGCGCCGTCGAGAAGCTGGTGGACCTGGCGCTCACACGGCGCATCCAGAAGCTGCACGCGGTGCATCCCCTGGCGCCGGTCGGCCATGCCGGTCCGGACAAGAAGCTGATGCTGACCGAGTACCCCGTCCAAGTCGAGTTCGACGTGGGTTTCGACAACCTCTACCTGCTCTTCCAGGCGATTTTCGAGCAGAACCAGATCTTCG
>CAYPJN010000323.1:0-3616 GCA_964411055.1 uncultured Lentisphaerales bacterium
CCCGTAACAGCATCGTCAGTATTGGCGGCGCGCCGCATGTCGTCGAGTCCCTGCGCGTCACCACCCCGAGCGCGCGCGGCGCCGCCACGCTCTTCAAGTTCCGCTTCCGCAACCTCCTGACCAAGGCCAAGCTGGACCAGACCTGCAAGGGCGACGACAAGTTCGACGACCTCGACTTCGAGCGCCGCGCGGTGCAGTTCCTTTACAAGGAGCGCGACGAGATCTTCACCTTCATGGACACGGAGGACTTCTCGCAGTTCTCGCTCGGCGCCGACGAGCTGGACGAACAGGCGGCCTACCTGTCCGAGGAACTGGAGGGCATCAAGGCCCTCGTGGTCAACGGCCGCCCCGTGGCCATCGAGCTGCCGGCGTCCGTGACGCTCAGGATCGCCACGTGCGAGCCCACGCTCAGGGGCCAGACCGTCACCGCGCGCACCAAGACCGCGCGCACCGAGACCGGCCTGGTCGTGCATGTCCCCGAGTACATCACGGAAGGCGAGTCCGTGCGCGTCGACACCCGCACGGGCGAGTTCCTCGGCCGTGCCGACAAGGACTAGGAAGGAAGCCCGCCGTATGAGCACCCAGCCCGCCCCGGAGCCGGCGCACACGCGCGTCATCGCCATCGCCAACCAGAAGGGCGGCGTGGGCAAGACCACGACGGTCGTCAACCTGGCGGCGTCCCTGGCCGAGCGCGGGCGCGCGGTGCTGGTGATCGACCTCGACCCGCAGGCCAACGCCACCGGCGCCCTCGGCCTGCGGCCGCGGCGCGGCTGCAGCCTCTATCCCGTGCTGACGGGCGCCTCCGACGTCGCCGACATCATCCAGGCGACGCCCTTCGAGAATCTCAACATCATTCCCTCGGAGATCGACCTGGCCGGCGCGGAGATCGAGATCGCGCGCCAGGACGACCATCTCGGCAGCGTCCGCAAGGCGCTGCACCGCGTGCTCGACGCCCGCGTGTTCGACTTTATCCTCATGGACTGCCCGCCGTCGCTGGGCATCCTGATGACCTCCTCGCTCGCGGCCGCCGACGGGATCGTTGTCACGATGCAGGCGGAGTACTTCGCGATGGAGGGTTTGAGCGTGATCACCGGCCTCGTGCGCCGCCTGCGCGAGAACGGGTCCAATCCGGGCCTGGCCATCGAGGGCATCCTGATGACGATGTACGACGGCCGCACGCGCCTCTCGCAGGACGTGCTCGCCGAGGTGCGCGGGCACTTCGGCGCCCTGGTCTACGAGACCGTCATCCCCCGCAACGTCCGCCTCGGCGAGGCGCCGAGTTTCGGCAAGCCAATCACGGCCTACGACCCGCTCTCCAGAGGGGCGCAGGCCTACCGCGACTTCGCCGCCGAGTTCGAGCGCCGGGCGATGAATTTGGCCAGAAACGGCGAAAATTCCGGAGGGGCGGGTGGAACCGCGCCCTCCAGCGGTCAATAATGCGCCATTCCCCAACGGAGAGCATGCATGGCCGAGTGGGCTAGTATCAACGAGGACTGGTTTGTCTACTGGTTGCTGCCGCTGCTGATCTTCTGCGCGCGCATCGTGGATGTCAGCCTGGACACGATCCGGATCATTTTCCTCAACCGCGGCCGCAAGTTCGTGGCTCCGCTGCTCGGATGCATCGAGTCCCTGGTCTGGGTGCTGGCCGTCGCGCAGGCCATGAAACACTTGTCCAACCCGGTCTGCTACCTCTCCTACGGCCTCGGCTTCGGCGCCGGCACCTTCGTCGGCATGCTGATCGAGGAGAAGATCGCGGCGGGCCTGCTGGCGGTCCGCGTCATCCTGAACCGCGGCAACAGCCACCTGCCCGCCGCGCTGCGTCAGGCGGGGCATGGCGTGACCGTGATAGAGGGTCAGGGCGTCCGCGGCCCGGTGAACGTGATGTTCATTGTTGTGCGCCGTTGCTTCCTACCCCATATAGTGGAGCTGATCCAGCAGCACGCCCCCGACGCCTTCTATTCCACAGAGGAGATCCGCTCTGTCACCGGAGGCACTCTGCTGCGTCTGCACGGGCGGAACTCGCGCTCCCGCTCCCCGCTCCGCCGGAGCGGACGCCCTTGATCGCGCCCCTTCCGGAATGTGAGACATAATTGCCCGCTTCGGGGCGCGCCGGGCTGATACGGGACATAATGACTCGGCCCCCGCTGGGATCGCGACCTTTTTCAATTTTCTTTATTATCTCTTAGAATATTGAATATCAAAGACTCATCAGGCTTGTGCCGCCGTCGGGCGGAGCTTCTGGCATGGGCTTTGCTTAATACTTGCGCGTTGCACATGATCGCGGCCCGCTGGGTGCCGCGAGGAGTATTTTGAACCCGGAATCCATGATCCGCCCGCGGTAGGGGATCAGTCAGGAGTTTTATGTCAAAGGTACTGGGAATCGATCTGGGCACGACCAACTCGTGCATGTCGGTCATGGAAGGCGGCCAGCCGGTTGTCGTTCCGAACGCCGAGGGCGCGCGCACGACGCCTTCGATCGTGGCCTTCACCAAGACCGGCGATCGCCTGGTCGGGCAGGCCGCCAAGCGCCAGGCGGTGACCAACCCCAGGAACACGATCTACTCCATCAAGCGCTTCATGGGGCGCAAGTACGACGAGATTGCCCACGAGATCGAGCTGGTGCCGTACCAGGTCGTCAAGGCCGCCAACGGCGACGCCCACGTGAAGGTGGGCGACAAGGTCTACTCGCCGCCGGAGATCTCGGCCATGGTGCTGCAGAAGCTGAAGGCCGACGCGGAGGCCTATATCGGCGAGACGATCAGCCAGGCCGTCATCACGGTGCCGGCCTACTTCAACGACAGCCAGCGCCAGGCGACCAAGGACGCCGGGCGTATCGCCGGGCTCGATGTGCTGCGCATCATCAACGAGCCGACGGCCGCCTCGCTGGCCTACGGCCTCGACAAGAAGAAGGACGAGAAGATCGCCGTCTACGACTTCGGCGGCGGCACGTTCGACATCTCGATCCTGGACATCGGCGACGGCGTTTTCGAGGTCAAGGCCACCAACGGCGACACCCATCTGGGCGGCGACGACCTCGACCAGGCGATAATGCACTGGCTGATCGACGATTTCAAGCGCGAGCAGGGCATCGACCTGTCGAAGGACGAGATGGCGCTGCAACGCCTGCGCGAAGCCGCCGAGAAGGCCAAGTGCGAGCTCTCGACGGCCCAGACCTCGGAGATCAACCTGCCCTTCATCACGGCCGACGCCTCGGGCCCCAAGCACATGGCCGTCTCGCTTTCGCGCGCCAGGCTCGAGCAGCTCGCGGATCCGCTGGTGCAGCGCACCGTCGTCCCGTGCCGCAACTGCCTGCGCGATGCCGGTATTGCCGGCGTCGACGAGGTCGTCCTCGTCGGCGGCCAGACACGCATGCCGCGCCTGCAGGCGCAGGCCCAGGAGCTCTTCGGCAAGGAGCCGCACAAGGGCGTCAACCCCGACGAGGTCGTCGCCATCGGCGCCGCCATCCAGGGCGGCATCATGAAGGGCGAAGTCAAGGACGTGCTGCTGCTCGACGTCACCCCGCTGACGCTGGGCATCGAGACCATGGGCGGCGTCTCCACACCGCTGATCGAGCGCAACACGACGATCCCCACCAAGAAGAGCGAGATCTTCAGCA
>CAYPJN010000324.1:0-3603 GCA_964411055.1 uncultured Lentisphaerales bacterium
CGCTGCCGCCAGGCGGCCGGATCGAGCTCCCGCAGGTCGATGCCGTCGACCAGGATGCGCCCGTAGTCCGGATCGTATAGGCGGCAGAGCAGCTTGACGAGCGTCGACTTGCCGGCGCCGTTGGCGCCCGCGACGGCCAGGCGCTCGCCCGCCGCGAGCGTGAACGAGAGTTCCCGCAGCACGGGGCGGCCGGTGCCGGGATAGGCGAAGCAAACGCTGTCGAAGACGATGCCCTGGTGCACCGCTGCCGGCGCCGGTCGTGGCGTGGGTGGCGCCGTCACGCGCGCCGGCCGGCGCAGGATCTCCTCGAAGGCCGTCAGGAAGAGCGCCGCCTGATGCAGTTCAATGATTGCTGTCACCAGGGCGCCGACCTGCGCCTGGCCGCGCTGCACGGCCTGGACGTACATGACGAGCGCGCCGAGGGTCAAGGCGCCGGTCGCGAGGCGTCCGGTCATCCAGAGCAGCATGGCGGCGGCGACGGCCAGCGTGAGCAATTGCAGCAGCAGCTCCTCGCCGAGCACCCGGCGGCGCCAGACGAGGCGCGCCGCGCGCAGGCGCGCGCGGGCCGCGCCGAAGCGTTCGCGGCAGAAGCCGCCGAAGCCGTTCAGGCGCGCCTCGCGGGCGGCGCCGCCGGAGGTCAGCAGCGAGTGGAAGTAGCCCGCCTCGCGCTCGATGGGCGCCAGGCCGCGCCGCCACTCGAAAAGCCGGCGGCTGCGGTGCAGGCGCAGCAGCAGGGCCGGCACTCCGGCCAGCGCCAGCGCCAGCGCCAGCAGCGGATGCAGGAGGGCCAGCATGACCAGGACGCCGCCGAGGGCCATGGCGCCGCGCAGGAGCTGGTAGAGGGCGTTGAGGACGCCGACGGGGCGCGTCATGGCCTGCGACTGGACGAGGTGCAACCGCTCCTGCTCGCGGACATCCTCGAAGAAGGCCAGGTCGACCTCCATCAGCCTGGCGTGCAGCAGGCCGTGGACGCGGTCGCTGACCGCCATGGCATGCTGTTCGGCCACCCAGGCGAGCACTCCCCGCAGCACGGCAACGGCCGCGATCACGGCGGCGCCGGCGACGAACCAGAGGGCCACGGCGCGGCCGGACGGATCGCGCAGGAGCTGCACGGCCATGGCGCGCATCCCGTCCGTGGGTGCCGGGAGTCCCTGCCGGGCCAGCGCGGCGGCGGCGTCTACCGCCCGCTTGAGCGCCAGCATGGCGGCCAGCGGCAGCAGGGCCTGCAGCGCGACGAGCAGGGTCTGCGCCAGCGCCAGCCCCGGGGCGCTCTCCCAGGCGAGACGCAGCGCGTGCCGGCAGGCGCGGGCGGCGGCGCGCAGGCGGGGACGGCCGCTCATTGCGGCTCCCGGGCGGCGGCGAGGTCGGCGC
Source organism: uncultured Lentisphaerales bacterium (assembly GCA_964411055.1). Classification (GTDB taxonomy): domain Bacteria; phylum Verrucomicrobiota; class Kiritimatiellia; order RFP12; family JAAYLN01; genus JAAYLN01. The sequence goes on from CAYPJN010000324.1 coordinate 1,372, forward strand.
GGATGGCCGCCACCGCGCAGGCCTCCGGGCGGAAGGACAGCAAGGAGCAGGGGACATGGGCGACCAGCGCGCCGATGGTTCCGAGCGCGGGATCCAGCAGGTCCGGCGTCTGCCACGGCACCGTCGTGACGGGGATGAGCCGGCGCAGCGCCACGGGCGGATCCAGCGGCGTGATGCGGCTGGCGCCGCCGTGCTCGATGAAATAGATGCGCCGCAGCGGCGCCCAGGCGTCGCGGGCGAAGCCGGCCGAACTGGGCCAGGGCGAGCCGTAGACGCGGAAGGCGGAACGCGCCGGCGCCGCGGCGTCCGCCGCGGGTGTCGGCCATTGGCGCACTACGGGTCGCTCGTCGGTCAGCACCTTCGCGCCGGCCGCGTCGAGTAGGCGCGCTAGCGTGCTCTTGCCGCGTCCCGAGACCCCGGCGCAGAGGATGCCCTGTCCGTCGAGTTCCGCCGCCATGGCGTGCAGCACAAGGCCGCGGTGCGTCAGCAGACGCAGGGTGGTCAGTATGAGGCCGAGGCCATGCCCCAGGTTGCGCTCGAGCGACACGCAGCGCCGGGCGAAGAGCGTGGGGTGCCACCTTAGCACGGCGGATGTCAGGGGAACGGAACCTTGGAGGCGCCAGACCGTGTAGCCGTCGCAGTCGCGCCGCATCACTTCGAACCGTCCGCCGCTCAGCGCGAACCACCAGGGCGCGTCCGGCAGGGCGGGGAGCGCTTCCAGGGAGGCATCGGGTTCCAGGCCGCCGACGGCGCAGGTCAGATCCGCCGGGCCGTCATGATGGATGAACGGATGGAAGGCGGGGGCGAGCAGGTTGGCGTCGAGGGGCTTGGAGAAGGAGAAACGCGTGCCGGCCAGCCTGAAACCGTCAATTGCGCCAGGCTTTTCCGCGCATCGGGGCATGGTCGTCAAGGGTTCGCATGGCGTTGACACACGGAGCCGCCGCCGTCATGTGCGCCCGCCGATGCATCTGATGATCCGGTAGACTCACTATTCCGGATCGATTGGCGAGTTGCCGAGCGTACCCAGGCCGGCCTCTTCGGAACCGGTTGTCACGTAGTTTCCGCCGGAGTCCAGCGACTCCTCGGTTACCGTAGGCGCTTCGTAGGCGCTTTCATCGGGATTTTCGTTCATGATGCCTTCTCCTTGCGGCGGACTTCACGTTTCGGGAATATATTATATTTATGCCGCCAAAATGGCAACCGCTATTGTGCAAGGGCAGAAACCGGGCGCCGGCACTAGCCTGCACCGGCACGTTCTTCCGAGCCTGGCTCAAGCGCCGCAAGGATGGCGCTATTGATTTCCTCCGCTGCCTGGAGAGTCTGTGCGAAGGCGCCGAGCCGCTTACACCCCGGCAGAGAGCCGCTGAATCTGAATCTCAGAAAAAACTCAGCCTCCGGTTGACAACCGGCAGAGCATGCGTTAAATTGATTTTCACTTCGACCCCTAGGGGTCGGTATTAAGCCCGTTTGTTCCGGCGTAGCGCAGCGGTAGCGCAGTTGGCTGTTAACCAATTGGTCGCTGGTTCGAATCCAGCCGCCGGAGCCATTTTATTTCGCGGAAGATTTCCGCACCATCCGGTTAACACGAACGCCCGACCAGGCATCTGGCCGGGCGTTTGCGTTTTCCGTTGATTCCAAAGGGTTCCGGCGATCCCGCCCCGCCGGGCGGATTCTCTGTTCCGAAACGGAGAAGATGGGGTCCGAGCGATAACGTATACGTTTCGCCTCGGACCCCGAGAACAACCCCCAAAACTCTCCGACTCTCTGGTGAACAGCCCGCCAGTGGTTAACAGGTTCGTTCGTCTCGGACCCCAGCGCCATTTCGAACTTCCGGCGCGTATGTAATCCGTAGACGAGCAGCATCAACCCGCCAGACATCGGACCGGTCGCCAGGCGAAGGCCGTTGTGGGCAAGCCCGAAAGGAGCCCGCAATGCCAGCATCCGCACCGACCGAACGCCCCGCGTCTGTCGCCCACGACGCGACCCGCGACCCCGCCGCCATGACCCCCGAGGAGCGCCGCCGCGAGGTCGCGGCCATCCTCGCCAGGGGCGTCCTGCGCCTGCGCGAGTGTCAACCGCCCGCGGCCGTTCCGCACCTGGACCGCACCCCCGAAAAATCTTCGAAACCGCTCTCCATTCCCCTTGATGTTCACGTGGGAACGAGGCTTCATGTGGTCGAGCGCACCGCCTGTCGGCAGGCGGCAGACGCTGGAAAGGAACGGCAACCATGAA
>CAYPJN010000325.1:0-3584 GCA_964411055.1 uncultured Lentisphaerales bacterium
GCCGCTGGCGCCCGTAGCGGATCTGCCGTTCGACGACGGCGCGGCAGGTTCGGTCGAGCAGCGTGCCGGAATACGTCGGCATGATGAGCGCCGGCATGAGATATTCGAACATGGAGCCGCTCCAGGAGACCAGGGCCGCCCCCCCGCCGCGGCCGGCCAGCAGGCGTCCCAGGGCAAACCAGTGGGCAAGGGGCGCCTGTTCCCCGGCGATCATCAGAAAACTGGTCACACGGGCTTCCGAGGCCAGCAGGTCGTAGCAGGAGGGATCGAGGCGCCGCGCATCGACATCGAAGCCGATGTGCAGCAGTTCGCGCTCCTGGTTGTAGAGGAACCGGAAATCCATGTCCGTCTGGAGCTGATGGCACCGTTCCGCCAGGAGTTCAAGGGCACGCACGCGCGCGGCGGCGTGCTCCGCCGCGGCGTGCGCGGCGGCCGCTTCGGCGTCGACACGGGCCGCTTGCCGCAGGGTCGTCTCGGGCGCGGCTTCCGCATCGGACGGCGGCTGGTCCTCGGCGTGGTCCTGGCACAGGCGATGGAACCCGTCGCACCACGCGGCCAGGTCACGCCCCTGTTCGGCGGCGGCGGCCTCCTTCAGGCGGACCGCCGCGGCCAGCAGGGCCTGCAGGCGTTCGCGGCGTTCGCCGGCGGTCACGGGCGGGGCGACGAGCAGCAGCTCGGCCTCCTGAAGCCGCGTCATGAAATCGGCCGAGCCCGCTTGGCGGGCCTCGTCCTGCAGAACCGCGAGCGTGTCGCGCAAGCCATCCCAGGCCTGCGGGGCGAGCGCGGGGTGGTCGCAGACGTCGAGCAGGCCGACCCGGAGCGCCAGCAGGGCGGCGGCCAGGTTGCCGCTGTCGACGCTCGAGACGTAGCGTGGGGGCAACGGGCTGAGTGTGCGCGTGTCGTACCAGTTGTAGAAGTGGCCGCGGTAGCGTTCGAGACGCTCCATCGCGTCGAGCATCTTCGTCAGCCGTTCGATCAACCGCCCGGTGGAAAGATAACCGAAGTCCCAGGCCGTCAGGCAGGTCGCCAGGCCGAAGGCCAGATTGGTGGGCGACGTGCGCGAGGCGATCATCGGCTCGGGCACCTCCTGGAAGTTGTCGGGCGGCAGCCAATGATCGTCCGCGTTGACAAAGGTCTCGAAATAGCGCCAGGTACGGCAGGCGACTTGGTGCAGCAGGCGCCATTGAGCCGCCGAGAGATCGGGGCTGCGGCGCCGGATGGGGCGGCTGGCGATCCAGGCGGTCAGAGGCGCCAGCATCCAGAGCAGCGCCAGCGGCAGCGTGGCCGGAAGCGCGGCGGGGCGGGCCGTCAGCGCCAGCGCGGTGGCCAGCAGGGCGGCGGCCGGCGCCGTCCACATCTCCGCGTAGAAGCCGCCGACCGAGTGGCGCGCGTTGAGCCGGCGGTATTGCGGCAGGTGCCAGCAGAGCAGGCCGCAGCGGGTGAAGGGCATGCGTAGCGCCGAGCGCCCGAAGGCGCAGAGGGAGATCCAGGCCTCGTAGGGCAGCACGCTGACCGCGAAGAGCGGCTGGATGAAGTGGCGCAGGACCGCCGCGCCCCAGTTGCGCAGGTGGAGCCGCAGCCCGCGCTCGCGGGGCTTGCGCAGCAGCAGGGTCACCGAGCGGACCACGCCCGCCAGCCCCATGACCGCCAGCGCGAACACCGTCCAGCATAGGGGGTGCACCGGTCCGAGCGACCAACCGGCGAGCAGCAGCGTCACCATGGCCGGGGCGAACAGGCCGCGCCGCAGGTTGTCGAGGATCTTCCACTGCGACAGCCGCGAGACGGGCTGCCGCCTCGCGCCGTCGCCGGCGCCGGCCGGCGGCCGCCGGGCCAGCCAGCGGATGATCTGCCAGTCGCCGCGCATCCAGCGGTGCTGGCGGCTGACCTCGCCCAGGTACGAGGCAGGCGAATCCTCATAGACCTCCACGCAGCCCAGCAGGCCGGAGCGGGCGTAGCCGCTCTCGATCAGGTCGTGGCTCAGGATCAGGTTGTCGGGGAATCGGCCGCCCAGCGCCTGGCGGAAGGCATCGACATCGTAAATCCCCTTGCCGACGAACGACCCCTCGCTGAACAGATCCTGGTAGACATCCGAAACCTCGCGCGAATAGGGGTCGAGCCCCGTCTCGCCGCAGGAGAGCCGCGCATAGAGACTGCGGTTGGCCGATGCCAGCCGGATTGAAACGCGCGGCTGTAGAATGGCATAACCTTCGACGACCCGTCCCTTCGCGGGATCGTAGCGTGGCCGGTTGAGGGGATGGGCCAGCGCGCCGACCAGGCTGTGCGCCGCACCGCGGGGCAGTTCGGTGTCGGAGTCGAGGGTGATCACGTAGCGGATCGACGGGAGGATATCCCGGTTGCCGACGATCAATATGAAGGCACCGTTATCGCCGCCGCGGATCAGCGCGTTGAAGGCCGCCAGCTTGCCGCGCTTGCGCTCGTAGCCCATCCAGATCTTCTCGTGCGGATTCCAGACACGGGGACGATGGAACAGATGGAAGGGCGGCACCTTGTGTTTGAGCGCGTGCCGTGTATTCAGTCGCTCGATCCCCTCGCGCGCGCGCTGCAGCAAGGGCGCATCTCCCGGCAGGGTTTCGGACGCGGCATCGGAGAAGTCGGTCAGGAGGGCGAATTGCAGGTTCGGATCGCGATTGCCGAGGTAATGGATTTCGAGGCGTTCGATCAGCGCGTCGAGCGTGTGCGCGCCCGTCAGCAGCGTCGGCACGACAACCATGGTGCGGTGCGCGGAAGGGATGCCGTCGGAGAAATCGAGCCGCGGCAGGGGATGCGGCGCGACATGCGCCGTCACGGCGAAGTTGACCAGCGACAAGGCCAGCGTCGAGGCCGGGATCAACGCCGCCGCCGTCAGCACCCAGAAACGCCAGTCGGCGCAGGGCACGCCGCAAAACACGGATGGCCAGGCGGCAATCAGCAGCGTGCCGCAGAAAACGGACGCTAGGTAGAAGAAGAGCCGGTAGCGACGGAAGAGCAGGCCCAGGGCGTAGCGAAGCGTCCAGGGACAGCCCAGCCGCCTGCGGAACTGGAATCGGTCGCCCCCCACCAGCCAGGCGCCGACATGCCGCGAACGGTTGCCGGGGGGCTCCTGGGGCGCGGCCGAGGCGTACTCGAGGGCTATCCGGGCCACCTCGGTCTCGCTCCGTCCCGAGCGCATGGCCAGGTGCTCGACGAGGTGGCGGTAATGGTCGCGCGTGGCAAAATCCTGCTGGGCGTAGGCACCGGCCGGATCCCGTCGGAGCAGCTGTTCGACGTGGCTCTGCTTCCAATCCGTGGCGCACAGGAACCGGAGACTGGCGATGCTGTTGGTGACCGAGAGGTGTTCCGCCGCCTGCTGATGCCCATCCTTCTGCTGCCGCTGGGCCACGGTCGTCGATTCCTCGGTCAGCGTCTGGTCGATCCAGTTGAGGACGATCGCCACGGCGGCGCCCTTCCCTTGCAGACGGCCGACGAGTTCGGAGAGGAACGGGGCGCTCAGGACGGGCCGGGTTTCGGCGAACTCCGCCAGCAGGTTGATGATCTTGCGCGGTTCGGTCTCGGCGACCGCGAGAATCCGTTTAGCCCAGGCCACC